>JBFHRT010000015.1:0-14111 GCA_041591575.1 Spongiibacteraceae bacterium | reverse complement strand
GGCGGCACTGAGCGAACTGCCGGGCAACAACTACGAGTTCACCCTGCCGATTCAGTTGCGCTTCAACGAGCTGATTTCCGGCGTGCGCGCCGACCTCGGCATCAAGCTGTTCGGAGACGACCTGGAGCAGTTGCAGGCGCTGGCGGCCGAGGTGCTGGCGGTGCTGGCGCCGCTGGAGGGCGTGGCCGATGCCCGCATCGAGCAGGTGGGCGAACTGCCGCTGTTGTCGGTACTGCCGGACCGGCTGGCGCTGGCGCGCTACGGCCTCAACGCCAGCGATGTGCAGGCGCTGGTGGCCACCGCCGTCGGCGGCGAGCGCGCCGGCACCGTGTTTGACGGCGACCGCCGCTTTGCCCTGCAGGTGCGGCTGCCGGAAACCCTGCGCCGCGACCTGGAGCAGCTGGACCGCTTGCCGGTACCGACCAACGATGGTGCTGGCACCCACTACGTCCCCCTGGGCGAAGTGGCGCGGCTGCAGCTGGGCGCCTCGCCCAACCAGATCAGCCGCGAAAACGGCAAACGCCGGGTGGTGGTCACCGCCAATGTGCGCGGCCGCGACCTGGGCTCGGTGGTAGCCGAGGCGCAGCAACGCATCGCCCGCGAGGTGACACTGCCGCCCGGATACTGGCTGAGCTACGGCGGCAGTTTCGAGCAGCTGCAGTCGGCCAGCGCGCGCCTGGGCGTGGTGGTGCCGCTGACGTTGGCGGTGATTCTGGGCCTATTGCTGATGGCCTTCGGCTCGCTGCGCGATGCCTTGATCATCTTCACCGGCGTGCCGCTGGCGCTGACCGGCGGCGTGCTGGCGCTGTGGCTGCGCGGCATGCCGCTGTCGATCTCTGCCGGTGTCGGCTTTATCGCGTTGTCAGGCGTGGCGGTGCTCAACGGCCTGGTGATGCTGTCGTTTATCCGCTCGCTGCGAACCGAATGCGGCACACTGGAACAGGCCATTGTCGACGGCGCCCTCACCCGCCTGCGCCCGGTATTGATGACCGCACTGGTCGCCAGCCTGGGCTTTGTGCCTATGGCGCTGAACACCGGCATTGGCGCCGAGGTGCAGCGACCGCTGGCGACAGTGGTGATCGGCGGCATTATCTCCTCTACCCTGCTTACCCTGCTGGTGCTACCGGCACTGTACCGGGTCGTGCACAGCAGGCAACAAACGCATCCCGAGCCGTTACTGGAGAACTAGTCTGTGCTGCCGCGCTTGACCCTGGAGCACACTCCAGGGTCTCAGTTGCCGCCAGCGGATGGGTAGACGGACACCGCCCTCACTGCCAAACTCAAAGCCGATTCCGTTCAGCATCGAAACCGGCGCTGAACGGAAACCTGGGTTAGCGGTCCAAAGCCTATCCTTTGACAGCCATGTTGTTTACCGGATAATTCGCCCTACAGACGAGCTGACGAGACCACTGGTGTTTCACAAGGCCATTCATTTCATCCTGCTGCTATCGCTGTCCCTGACCGCCGTCGGGCAGATGAGCTATCGCTGTCTGGACGAGGAGCCGGTATCCCGCCACGTCTGTTGCTGCGACGAATTGCCGGATGAAAGCCTACAGCCCCCCTGCCCGATGGAGATGGCAACGCAGCACGCCGCCGGCAGCTGCTGCGAGGTGGACCACGAGATTGTCAGCAGCGACGGTTCGCCGTGGGTCGCCGCTGGCTGCGGCCCTCCTATCAGTGGCGACAATGGGGATGACACCGCGCCCGCAGCACTGGCGACCACCGCCCCGACACCGGTAGCAGACATCGGCAGCCCGCTACTTGTCTTCCGCGATCAACCCGCCATCAACGGCACCCGCACCTTCCTGCATACCCGGCGCCTGCGCCTCTGAGTTTCTCTGCAAGCTGTATGACGAGCAGCAACTGCTGCCCGTCAGTGCCTATTGTCAGGTTCACGCTTTTTGGTGATTCAGCAGAGAAACTATCATGGCAATTCGACATTACCCGCTACTACTGGCCACGGTGCTGGCAGCGACCATTTTGCCCTTCCCCAAGGCCTACAGCGAGCCGGCCATACTCAGCTCGCCATTGACCGCCAGCGTGCTGGTAGAGGCGGTGCTGGCTGCCAATCCTGGTCTCAAGGCCCACGAGGCCGCGGCGGCCGCCGCGGCATTCCGCATTGCCCCAGCCGGCGCGCTGGAAGACCCGACGCTCAGCTACGGCGCGGCACCCGAGACCCTGGACGGCCGGCGCGGCCTGCAGCAGCGGCTGGAGTTGAGCCAGGCATTGCCGTGGCCGGGCAAGCGCTCACTGCGCGAGACCAGAGCCAGTGCCGAGGCCCAGGCCGAGCAGCAGTCGACCGCCGACCGCCGACTGGAACTGACGGCGCTGGCCAAGCAGCTGTACGCCGAGTGGCTCTATATTCATCAGAGCCTGCAGCTCAAACGCGAGCATCTGGCGCTACTCGGTGAACTACAGCAGGTGGCTGCAAGCCACTACGCCGCCGGCCGCGCGCCACAACAGGACGCACTGCAGGCCGCCGTTGCCACGACGCGGGTCGATGCCGACATCATCGGTCACCAGCGACAACAGCGGGATCTGCAAGCGCTGATCAATGCGCTGCTGAATCGGCCACCACAGCAGCCACTGCCACCGCCGGCGCTGCCGCCTCCAGGCAAGTCGCCACGGCAGTCACCGCCGATTGCAGAGCCGGCCGAACTGCCAGACAGCTCATCCCTTCAGGCTGCGGCCTTGCAAACACATCCCGCGCTGCAACGGCTGCGCGCGCGCACCGCCGCCGCCGAGGCGCACCACGAACTGGCGCGCAAGGCCTACTACCCGGATTTCAAGCTGTCGGCCGGCTACAACGAACTCTGGGACAGTGCCGACAAGCGTTTCACGGTTGGCCTGTCCATCAACCTGCCCTTCGACTTTTCCGGCAAACGCGACGCTGCCGCCGATGCCGCCCAGGCCGAGCTGATGCGCGCACGCTGGCAGCTCAACGACCGCGAGACGCAACTATTGGCGGAGCTGGAGCAGAGCCGGTCACATCTGCTGGAAAAACAGGCACTCATCGAACTGCAGCAACGTCGACTGTTACCGTTGGCCCGGCAGAGCCTGGAGGCCGCCGTCGCCAACTACCGCGCCGGCCAGGGCAGCTTTCTGGCCGTGATTGATGCCCACCGCCAGCACTTGCGCAGTGAGGACGAACTGCAGCGCGCCCGCGCCGATTACCAAAAGCATTGGGCGCAACTGGAGCGATTGGCCGGGCAGCCCTTGAGCGGCGATGCACACCCGCAACCGCCGCAGCACCAGCACGGCGACGGTGCCCTGACAAGCGCACCGATCGCCCGTGACGAGGATTGATACCATGTTCACCTCCCCAGTTTCACTGAAAACGGCCGGCACCACTGCACTGCTCGCACTGCTGGCCGTTTTGGGCACGGCTTGCGACGGCGACACACCGCAGATGACCGACCGCGACAACGGCGCCGTCGTGGCCAACGACTTCCGCGCCGGCCCCTTCCTTTTTGCCATCGAGCTGGAGCCGGAAACGCCGCGCGTGGGCGACAACCGGCTGAGCCTTCGGCTCAGCGACAGTCGCGGCACGCCGGTCGCAGGCGCCCATATCAAGGCGGTGGCGGAAATGCCGGCAATGGGCAGCATGCCCGCCATGCAGGCACCGGCCGACATGACGGAAATTCGCCCCGGCCTCTACCGCGGCAGCTTCGAACCCTCCATGGAAGGCGCATGGCCGCTGACGCTGGAAATCCGCCATTCACTGGGCAGCGCCCGCGTCAGTTTTGATCTCGCCACCGGCCGCCGCGGGCTGCAGCTGGCGGCCGGCGCCAACCACGTCGGCGGCGCGGCCAGGGATGGCGACATGGGTGGCGACATGGAAGAAGAAGCGCCGCCGGGCACCGTGACACTGGATATCCGTCGTCGCCAGCTGATCGGGGTAAAAACCGCCTTCGCCGAAATGCAGAGCCTGCGCCGCAGCATCCGCGCGGTGGGGCGCGTTGCCTACGACGAAACGCGGCTCGCCGACGTCAGCCTGAAATTTGACGCCTGGGTGGGCGAACTACACGCGGATTACCTGGGTTTCCAGGTCAGCCGCGGCGAACCGCTGTTCAGCGTCTACGGCCCGGAACTGCTGGCTGCACAGCAGGAATACCTGCAACTGCTACGCCGTGCGGGCAACCCGGCACTGCTGGCCGCTGCGCGCAAACGGCTGGCGCTGTGGGGCATGACCGCGGAACAGCTGCGCGCGCTGGCGCGGCGCGGCGAAGCCCAGGATTACGTCACCGTTCACGCCCCGATCAACGGCGTGGTGGTCAGCAAAACGGTAGTGGCAGGCAGCGCCCATCGCGCCGGCACAACACTGATGCGCCTGGCCGACCTGACGCAGCTCTGGGTGGAGGCTGATGTCTATGAGTCCGAGCTGCCACTGCTGCACGAGGGCATGGCGGCGCGAGTAAGCCTGCCCTACCTGCCGGGGCGGGAGTTTGCCGGCACGGTGGTGTTTATCGCACCGCAGCTGGACCCGGCCAGCCGCAGCGCCCGCCTGCGCCTGGTAATAGACAATAGCGAAGGCTTGCTGAAGCCCGACATGTACGCCGAAGTGCAACTGGACATCGCACTGGGCGAGCGGCTGGTGGTGCCGGAAGCGGCGGTGATCATCGCCGGCAGCCAGCGGCTGGTGTTTGAAGATATCGGCGAGGGCCGGCTGGCGCCGCGCACGGTGATCACCGGCCAGCGCGGCGGCGGCTTTATCGAAATCCTCGCCGGACTGGAGGCCGGCGACTGCGTGGTGACTTCGGGCAATTTCCTGATTGCCTCCGAGAGCCGGCTGAAAGCGGGGATGCAGCAATGGTAGATCGCACTCCCACAGCGCCGGCCCGTGCACCCGCGGATGAGGAACACAGCGGCTGGCTGCAACGGTTAATCGCCTACTGCGCGCGCAACCCGTTGCTCACCGTGGTCGCCGTGGCCGCGCTGACCATTGGCGGCTGGCAGGCACTGCTGCGGACACCGCTGGATGCCATTCCCGACCTGTCTGACGTGCAGGTGATCGTGTTCACCGAGTGGCCGGGGCGCAGCCCCGACCTGGTGGAAGACCAGATCACCTACCCGCTGACCACCACTCTGCTGGCGGCTCCCGGTGTCAACTATGTGCGCGGGCAGAGCTTTTTCGGCCTGTCTTTCGTCTATGCAATTTTCGACGACGGCATCGACATGTATTGGGCGCGCTCGCGGGTGCTGGAATACCTCAACAGCGCCGCTGCCAAGCTGCCACCCGGCGTCACTCCCACGCTGGGACCCGACGCCACCGGTGTCGGCTGGGTGTATCAGTATGCCCTGCGAGACACTACTGGCCATCTCGGCCTCGACGAGCTGCGCGCGCTGCAGGACTTTAATCTGCGCTACGCCCTGGAATCGGTGGAAGGGGTGGCCGAGGTCGCTTCGGTGGGCGGTTTTCAGCGCGAATACCAGATTAACCTCGACCCCAACCGCCTGGCCTCGCTGAACATACCGCTGCAGCGGGTGGTGGCAGCGGTGCGCGACTCCAATCAAGACGTGGGTGGCCGCATTATCGAGGTGGCGGGTCACGAGCAGTTCGTGCGCGGTCGCGGCTACGTCAAGTCCGTAGCCGATCTGGAGCAGGTGGTGCTCAAGACCACAGCGACGGGCGTGCCGGTGACCCTCAAGGACGTCGCCAGCGTCAGCCTCGGGCCGGCCATGCAACGCGGCCAGGCGGAACTGGATGGCGAGGGCATCGCCGTCGGCGGCATCGTGGTGATGCGTTACGGCGAGAATGCGCTGGCGGTCATCGACAAGGTCGAGCAGCGCCTGCAGACAATCCGCGCCGGCCTGCCCGACGGCGTGGAGATCGTGCCGGTCTACGACCGCTCCACGCTGATCAAGGAAGCGATCGCGACCCTGAGCAACACGCTGCTGGAAGAGATGCTGATCGTGTCGCTGATCATCGCCCTGTTCCTGCTGCACGTGCGCTCCACCCTGGTGGCGGTGATCACCCTGCCGGTGGCGGTGCTGCTGGCCTTTATTCCCATGGTCTTCCAGGGACTGACCGCCAACATCATGTCGCTGGGTGGCATCGCGGTGGCCATTGGTGCCATGGTCGATGCCGCCATCGTCATCATCGAGAACATCCACAAGCGCCTGCAGCACTGGCAGAGCGCGGCGGCGACGCCCGAGGAGCGGGCCATGTTGCGCAGCGAGGTGATCATCAAAGCCATGCAGCAGGTCGGACCCAGCATTTTCTTTTCGCTGCTGATCATCACCGTGTCGTTTATGCCCGTGTTCGCGCTGGAGGGCACCGAGGGCCGGCTGTTCAAGCCACTGGCCTTCACCAAGACCTACTCCATGGCCTTCGCCGCGCTGCTGTCCATCACCCTGGTACCGGCACTGGCGGTGTGGCTGATTCGCGGCCAAATCCGCGGCGACCGCAGCCGCCTCAATCGGTGGCTGGTGGCCGGCTATCGGCCCGTGGTGGCGCTGGCATTGCGCTGGCGCTGGGCGGTAGCGGGCACCGCCGTGCTCATTCTGTTGCTGACGGCTCTGCCCTTTCGACAGCTAGGCAACGAGTTTATGCCGCCGCTGAACGAGGGTTCGATTCTTTACATGCCCACAGCACTGCCCGGCATGTCCATCACCGAGGCCACCCAAACCCTGCAGACCATGGACCGCATCATCGCCGACATTCCCGAGGTCGAACATGTATTCGGCAAGGTGGGCCGCTCGACCAGCGCCACCGACCCTGCGCCGCTGTCAATGATCGAAACGGTGATCACGCTCAAACCTCGAGACCAGTGGCGCCCGGGACTGAGCTGGGATGGCCTGATCCAGCAGATGGACCAGCAGCTGCGTTTCCCCGGCATGCCCAATATATTCTGGATGCCGATCCAGACCCGCACCGAGATGTTGGCCACCGGCATCCGCTCGGCACTGGGTATCAAGGTGTTCGGTCCCGATCTCGCCACCATCGAGCAGACCGGCGTTGCCATCGAGCGGGCATTGCAAGCAGACCCACGCACCGCGCCCCACACCCGCAGCGCATTCGCCGAACGCAGTACCGGCGGTTATTTTCTGGATTTTGACATCGACCGCTCCGCCGCCGCCCGCTTCGGGCTCAATGTCGGCGACGTTGAGCGCATACTGATGGCAGCGGTCGGCGGCTCCGTGGTATCGCAGACCGTGGAGGGCCGCGAGCGCTACAACATTCTCGTACGCTACGCCCGCGACTACCGTGACAATCTCGAAGCGCTGGAGCGGGTACTGGTGCCCACACCCGGCGGTGCGCAGATCCCCATCAGCCAGGTGGCCAGGCTCAACTTTCGCACCGGCCCACCAGCCATCCGCAGCGAAGACGGGCAATTGGTGGGCTTTGTCTTTGTCGACGTCAAAGCCGATATTGGCATCGCCGATTACGTGGCACTGGCGCGCGAAGTAGTGGCTGAGCAGGTCGACCTGGCCGACGGTTACCGCCTGGCCTGGGCCGGCCAATTCCAGTACTTCGAGCGTGCCAAGGCCAAGTTGCAGCTGCTGATTCCCGCCACCTTGTTCCTGATCTTTTTCATGCTGTTCATGCACCGCGGTTCACTCACAGAAACTCTGCTGGTCATGCTGAGCGTGCCTTTTTCCCTCAGCGGCGCGGTGTGGCTGCTGTGGTGGCTGGAGTTCAAGCTGAGCGTCGCGGTATGGGTGGGCATGATCGCCGTGGCAGGACTGGCGGTGGAGCTGGGCCTGCTGATGATGGTGTATCTGGACCTGGCCTGGCGTGAGCGCCTTGCCGCGAAACGGCTGAACACCCGCAGCGACCTGAAAGAGGTGATACAGCACGGCGCCGGCCAGCGCATCCGCCCCATGCTGATGACCGGCTCGGCGCTGTTCATGGGCCTGCTGCCCATTCTCTTCGCCAGTGGCAGCGGCGCCGACGTGATGCAGCGTATCGCCGCCCCCATGGTGGGTGGCGTGGTATCAGCGCTGATGATGGTGCTGCTGGTTTTCCCGGGCCTGTTCGCCATCTGGCGCGGACGCCAGCTGCCGCCGGGGCCACCGACGCCGGCGGCAGGCGCAGTGGAAGTCAAGGCAGAGACTTGACCCTTGAGTACGCTACAGACTTTAGGCTCGCGATTACGCTTCATCAAGGCCGCGGCATTGACTGGCCGCGCCAGTGAATTATCATCGCCCCGCCCGGTCCAACAGGTATCGGGTTCAGGCCACGGACGAATTGAGTTGTGACAAGGCTTCAGCGCATCGCAAAAAACTGGGCACCGCTGCTGCTACTGCTGTTCTGCAGTCAGCTGGCGCTGGCCAGTTTTGTGCCACCACCGTCGCAACCCGCCGACAGCGGCGCCAGCCACTGTATGGACACAGCCGAGCACTCGCCGGATATTGCAGCCCACAGTGGCACCGCCGACCACGCGGCCGACGCCTGCGGTGACAGCTGCAACTGCTGTACCGGCAGCTGTTCCAGCAGCGCCGGCGCGCTGACGCTGCTGCCTCTCGCTACACTCGCTCCCCAGCGGCAATCACTGCCCAATACCACCACGGCACCGGTGCTCCGTCGCCTCAGCAGCCTGCTGCGTCCCCCCATCTCCGCCTGATACAGGGTTAGTGCGCCTGCGCGATGGGTGCCCTCCCCCTGTTCCACGAATATTTTCCGGCTTAGTCCGCCCTTTTTAGGTTTAACAACGCGTTTTTGGAGTCACATTTATGAAGCACTGCTCAATGATTACTGCTCTGTTGATGGCCTTGGCACTCGTAGGCGTGCCCACGGCTCACAGCGAGGAAGCTGCGTTACCGCAGATGGATGTCTACAAAAGCCCCAGTTGCGGCTGCTGCGGCAAGTGGGTCACCCATTTGGAGCAGTCCGGTTTCGGTGTGAGCGTAGAGAACACGCAGCGGCTGGACCGCATCAAAGCCGACCTCGGCATCGCGCCCGCGCTGCAGTCCTGCCACACCGCTGTCGCGAGCAACGATGCAGGCCCCAACTACGTGTTCGAGGGGCATATACCGGCCAAGGTGATAGCGCGTTTTCTTCGGGAACAACCTGCCGGCGCCATCGGCCTCAGCGTGCCCGGCATGCCACTGGGCAGCCCAGGCATGGAAGTGAACGACCGTTTCGACCCCTACGACGTATTGCTGATTCAGGCCGACGGCAGCAGCCGTGTCTACACCCATATCGCCACGCCGGAACAGCAGTATTGAGGTAGCACCATGATCATTCACGATAAACCCAGCCTCAGTCGGAGACGGTTTGTCACCGGCGCCGGTGCCGCCACGCTGCTGGCGCTGGGCGGCTCGCGGTTGTCCTGGGCGGCAACGCCATCGCAGGCCTCAGCTCCGGTATTACGCGGCCGCCAGTTCGACCTCAACATCGGTTACCAGCGCGTCAACCTCACTGGAAGCGAGCGTATCGCCACCACCGTCAACGGCTCGCTGCCGGCGCCTACCCTGCGCTGGCGCGAGGGCGAGCGCGTCACCTTGCGCGTCACCAACCACCTCGCCCACGACAGCTCCATTCACTGGCACGGCATGATCCTGCCCGCCAATATGGACGGTGTGCCCGGCATCAGCTTCGCAGGCATTAAGCCCGGCAAAACCTACGAATACCAGTTCGATGTGCGCCAGAGCGGCACCTACTGGTATCACAGCCACTCCCACTTCCAGGAGCAACTCGGGCTGTACGGCGCCATCGTTATCGACCCCGCCGAACCGGACCCGGTCAGTTACGACCGCGAGCACGTGCTGCTGCTGTCGGACTGGACCGACGAGGACCCCGCCAACGTCTATGCCAAGCTGAAGAAACTCAGCCACTACTACAATTTTCGCGAGCGCACCGCTGGCGAGCTGTGGCGAGATATTCGTGAAAAAGGCCTGACGCAGACCTGGAATGATCGCGCGATGTGGAACCAGATGCGCATGTCCGACCGCGACCTCTCGGACGTCACCGGCTACAGCTACACCTTTCTGATGAACGGCCAGACACCGGATGCCGGCTGGACCGGGCTGTTCAAAAAAGGCGAGAAAGTGCGGTTGCGCGTCATCAACGCCGCCGCCATGACCCTGTTCGACTTGCGTATTCCCGGCCTCAAAATGACCGTGGTAGCCAGCGACGGCCAGGACGTAGAGCCGGTCACCGTGGATGAGTTCCGCATCGGCGTGGCCGAGACCTACGACGTTATTGTCGAACCCGACGACCGCCCCTACACCGTGTTCGCCCAGGCCATCGACCGCAGCGGCTATGCCCGCGGCACCCTCACTCCCGACCTGACGCTGAGCGCCGGGGTGCCAGCCATGGACCCAGCGCCAACACTAACGCACGGTGATATGGGGATGGGGCACATGGAAATGGATCACCGCGGCCACGGCATGGGCGCCATGGACCACTCTGCACACCACAGCATGGACCACAGCGCCCACCGCCAGCCGCAGATCGGTTCCGGACTGGCCGGCTATGGCAGCGCCGCCGCCATCCGTCACGCTGACACAGAATACGGCCCCCATGTGGATGCACGCGCCGAGGCGCCCCAGTACCGCCTCGATGATCCCGGTGTTGGCCTGAGAAATAACGGCCGCCGCGTACTGACTTACGCCGACCTGCGCAACCGCTATCCAACGCTGGACCGGCGCGATCCGGGTCGCGAGATCGAACTACACCTGACCGGCAATATGAGCCGCTATATGTGGTCGCTAAACGGTATCAAGTTTGCCGACGCCGAACCGCTGATGCTGCGCTATGGCGAGCGGGTGCGCATTACTCTGGTCAACGACACCATGATGAACCACCCCATCCACCTGCACGGCATGTGGAGCGAACTGGAAACCGGTGACGGCGACTATATCCCGCGCAAGCACACCATCACCGTACAGCCCGGCAGTAAAATCAGCTACCTGGTCACTGCCGACGCGCTGGGTGGCTGGGCCTACCACTGCCACCTGCTCTACCACATGCCCGGCATGATGCGCGAAGTGCGAGTGGTGGAAGGAGCTGCGGCATGAGGCGATTCGCAACAGCATGGCTGTTGACCGCCCTGATCGCCGGCGCCGCCCACGCCGGCATGAAGGATGACCCGCTACTGCTCAAGGGCATGATTGACGAACTGGAATGGCGGGACAACGGCGATGATCCGCTCATCTGGGACGCCCAGCTATGGATCGGCAAAGACCTGAACAAGCTGTGGCTGAAATCCGAAGGCGAGCGCAGCGACGGTGATACCGAGGAGGCCGAGTTGCAACTGCTCTACAGTCGCGCCGTGGCACCCTTCTGGGACCTGCAGGCCGGCTGGCGCAGCGATCTGGAGCCCGGTCCCGAGCGGCAATGGCTGGCAGTGGGATTCCAGGGCTTGGCGCCCTACCTGTTCGAGATTGATACAACGCTGTTTATCGGCGAAAGCGGGCGCACCGCGTTGCGGCTGGAGGCCGAATACGAACTGCTGTTCACCCAGCGGCTGATCCTGGCTCCCGAGATCGAAGCCAACCTCTACGGCCACAACGATGTCGAAACCGGCGCCGGCTCGGGCTTGAGCGATGTCGAGGCGGGGCTGCGACTGCGCTACGAAATCGTGCGCGAGTTCGCTCCCTATATTGGCATTAACTGGGAAAAGCGCTTCGGCAACAGCGCCGATTTCGCCCGCGCTGCCGGCGAGGACAGCAGTGACAGCCAATGGGTCATCGGCATTCGCGCCTGGTTCTAAGCACATTTTATGCAGAAGCCGGGGGCGCGCCTCAGCAATCAGGTTATTACCTAGTAACTTGTGAAATTGTTACCTGTCGTCAACCCGGACAATTCAGCCGCGGTTCATTTTCAACCGTCAAAATGACCGTTCCGATCAGCGCAGGATGGCCGCTGACGTCATCTCCGGTGACCGTTAGCTGTGCTAACCTAGCCGAATAACTAATGGTTAATAGCCTCAATAACGGAAAGGAACGCCAATATGATCAGAGTTGTGTTTGTGGCCCTCGCCATGATGGCGTCGTCGGTGTTTGCCGGCGACTTCAACGTCGGCAGCTCTCTGCCCCAGCTGACAGTGGCCAACAAGGGCGAGCTGGTACTCAACGACAAAGGTGAAATCGGTTTCGCGCCCTGGTCCAGCAACAAACTGGACACCGCTACCAAGGTACAGATTGTGCAGTACATGGCGGCCCGGCCCGCGGCCGAGAGCCAGGTTCGCCCCTTTACCGACGCGTTGGAAGCCGAGAAGTTTCCCGCCGAGTTTCACCACGTCACCACCGTGGTAAACCTCAGCGATGTCACCTTCGGCGCCTCCGGTTTTGCCCTGTCCCAGCTTGAGAGCAACAAGCGTCGCTACCCAGAGTCTTCCCTGGTAGGCGACTGGAACGGTATCGGTCAGCAGCAGTGGGGGCTGGAGCGCAAGAGCTCGGCGCTGTTCATTCTCGACGCCGAGGGCAAGCTGCTGTTTTTCAAGGACGGCATGCTCAACGCCAAAGAAATCGAACACGCCATTGGGCTGATCCGCCAGGAAGTGGGCAAGCGCGCCGCCTCTTGATGATGTGCGGCCCCGGAATATATTCCTAGCCTAGCGCGGCGCCGCCGCGGCGCCCGCAAACTCTGCTTCCACCAGGCCTTTAAACTGGCGAAACCAGCGCTTGATCAGCCAGCCCATCAGCGGCCTGACTACCGGCAGCACGAAGCGGCTGGCCCCTTTCGGCTTCATCGCCATGGTCCAGCGCACCCGGCAGCGGCCATCCCCCAGATCTTCTACCTGATAATCCTCGGCGAAGGACTCCACATTGTCCTGGCTGATATGGGTAAAACAGAAGGCCATGCGCCGACCGCGCTCCCAGGCGATAAAGGTTTCCCAACCCACCAGGCCACCACTCATACTGACCGTGCGGGTGGTGCCCAGCCCGAAGGGCTTGGGTGAGGTCCACTCCACCTTCTGGATGGGCTGCGCCCATACCGTCCAGGCATGGGCATCCTCAAAGGCGTCAAAGACCTGCTCCGGCGTGGCCCGAATCTCCTCGTCGGCACTGAAACAGAACGGCGCCTGCTGAAAGAATTCCATGCCTACCGGCTGACACTCAAAGCGTTGTTCCACGATCTACACCCTCTCCCGAAAAATACTTACACCAATGTAAATATCTTGCCCCCAGCCAGCTCACTTTACAAGTGTATAGTTTTTAACCAATATAGGGCGATGATCGCCAACACCACCCTGCCCCCTTTTGCCACTGTGCTAGCCGTTCTCGCTACTCACAGCAGGCAAAAAGCGGTGTATCGTAGGAGCTTACAAGCACGTCTGCCCCAGTCTGCGGGCACAAAATCACGGCCGACTCTCTTACTAAAAATTAATTGCCCCGGACTGTTAGCGCGCCGCGCCTTTTTGCACAATGGCGCCCGCTTGCCGCACCGGGTGCCGGCTATGCCATAGGGAAGGAAGAATGACAGAGACCTACGATTACATCATTGTCGGTGCCGGATCTGCCGGCTGTGCCCTGGCCAATCGCCTCAGCCGCGAGGCCAGCCGCCGCGTGCTGCTGCTGGAAGCCGGCGGCAAAGACCGCAACCCCATGATTCACATCCCGCTGGGCTTTGCCTTCACCATGAAGGACCCCAAGGTCAGCTGGTGCTACAAGACCGAGCCTGAGCCCAACATGCACAATCGCGAGATGGACTGGCCGCGCGGCAAGGTGCTCGGCGGTTCCAGCGCCATCAACGGCATGGTGTACATCCGCGGCCAGCGCGAGGATTACGACGAGTGGGCTGCCGCCGGCAACCGCGGCTGGTCCTATGAAGAGCTGCTGCCCTACTTCAAGCGCTCCGAACACAACGCCGTGCACGGCGCCAATGGCTATCACGGTGTTGGCGGCCCGCTGTGGGTAGACGACCCCGCCGACAAAATGGAGCTGGCCCAGCTCTACATCCAGGCCGGCATCGAGTCTGGCATTCCCTACAACGAAGACTTCAACGGCGAACGCCAGGAAGGCATCGGCTACTACCAGCTCAACATCAAGGATGGTATTCGTCAGAGCACCGCGCGCACCTTCCTCAAGCTGTGCCAGGACCGCCCCAACCTGACGGTGGAAACCGGCGCGCTGAGTACCCGCATCGAGCTGGAAGGCAAGCGTGCGGTGGCGGTGCACTTCCGCCAGAACGGCCAGGACCGCGTCGCCCGCTGCCGCGC
>JBFHRT010000014.1:0-14298 GCA_041591575.1 Spongiibacteraceae bacterium | reverse complement strand
CTCAGCGGCCGCCCGCTGGCTGTCATCGGCCACAGCCAGGGCGGCATAGAACCGCGCTGGGCCGTCAAGTGGTGGGGCAGCGTGCGCGATGCGGTGGACGACCTGATCATGCTGGCCGCCCCCAACCACGGCACCGACCAGGCGGAAAACCGGCTGGCGCTGCTCAATTTTGACGGCTCGCCCAGCGAATCGCACATGCCCGCTGCCTTCTACCAGATGAGTTCAGATGCTAATTTTATCACCGCCCTCAATCGCGACGACGAGACCCCCGGCGACATCAGCTACACCGCCATCTACACCGAGTTCGACGAACTGGTACAGCCAGTGAGGCCGGTACCCACCGCGGCACTGGAATACGACGCTGAGGTAAAACTCCACCATAGTTCCAATCCGCTGGTCAGCAATATTCTTATTCAAGAGGTCTGTCCAGGCCGCCTAGTCGACCACCTCACCATCGGTGTGTCGGACCGCGCGGTGTTCGCGCTGGTGCTTGATGCCCTCAATAACCCAGGCCCTACCGATGTGGCTCGCGCCGGATGGCCAGAATCCCTGTGCCCGCTGCCAGTGCCCGACCAGAGCCTGTCCTCCACGCTACTGCAGGACATGCTGACCTCCTTCCAGAGCCAGTCGGATTCCGGGTTTAGCGACATGCACCTGACCAACGAGGAACCAGAACTCAAGCCCTACGCGCGCTGAAACTGGCGCGCTAGAACAACATCCGGGGCTTGGCAACAGCGAGCCTGATCAATTTTTCAGCTAACGTGCTTTAGGCCCTGGTTTGCCTCGCGCGCCTGTGGCAGACTCCGGGCCCTTGTAATTCCCGACTTGAGAGCACGAGCGAGAGACCTCCCGGTATGTTCAAGAACTCCCTAAGCCGCACCGCCAGCGCGGCACTGTTGTTGGCACTGACCATCGGCGTGAGCGGCTGTAACCAGAGCACCTCCACCACCACCTCCAACGGCGGCGGCAGTCGCAACAAGCTGCCCAAGAGCAACCCGACGCTGGAAACCGACCCCGCACTGCTGGACGCCGCCTGGGCCTGCAACGAATTCCAGGATCCCGCCGCCCCCAAGCCGGTGCTACTGGTGCACGGCACCCTCACCCACGGCGAGGAGCAATGGACCTGGAATTACGAGCCGCTGCTGACCGAGCGCGGCTTCGACGTCTGCATCGTCAGCTACCCCGACCGCGGCCTGGGGGACATGCAGGTGGCGGCGGAATACCTGGTCCACGCCATCCGCAGTGTTCACGCCCTCAGCGGCCGCCCTGTGTCTATCATCGGTCACAGTCAAGGCGGCATGAATCCACGCTGGGCGGTGCGCTGGTGGAGCGACGTACGCGAGTTAGTGGACGACTTGATCCTGATCGCCGCGCCCAACTTCGGCATCACAGATTTTGACAGCGGGCTGCAAATGCTGGACTTCCCCGGCGCACCCACTGAGTCACAGCAACCGGCGTCGATACACCAGATGACCATCGGCTCCAACTATCTCGCCGCCCTCAATAGTATCGACCAGACCCCGGGCGACATCAGCTACACCAACCTCTACACGGAATACGACGAAGTGGTGCAACCGGTGACGCCGATTCCCACCGCCGCGTTGGAATACTACGACTCCGGCAAGCCGCGCGTAGACCCCACCAAGCCACACAAGAGCCTCAACCCCAATGTCAGCAATATCCTGCTGCAGGAGTTCTGCCCCGGTCGCCTGGTGGAGCACGCCATGATCGGCCTACTCGACAGCGTCACCTTCGAACTGGCGGTTGACGCCCTAAACCATCCCGGTCCGGCCATGGTCGAGCGCGCCGGCGGCCCGGAAACCCTATGTCCGCTGCCGCTGCTGCCGCTGCCGGCCTTCACGCCAACAATGCTGATCGGGCTGCTGGACACCCTGGCCAGCGAGGCCGGCGCGAGCTTTCCCGAGCTGCACCTGAGCGAGCAGGAACCGCCGCTCAAGCCTTACGCCCGCTGATAGCGACCGCAAGCCCGGCGACCGCGCCGGGCTTGCCATTCCCGCCGCTTGCTGTAGGCTGGGCGCTCCGCCACAGCCGTACCGACCCATGAGCGAACAACTCTTCGACCCCTATCTCAGCGAGGACCTGCGCCCCGCCCACAGCGAGCACTGGCATGCCAAGCGCCGCGTCGCCAGCGCCATCCGCGAGCTCACTGAGGTGCTGACCACCAGCGTGCCCCCGGTAGCGGACTTGCACGCCATGGCCGAACAGCTGGAGGCCACCGCCGCCCGCTTCCGCCAATGCGAGCGCCTCTACGGCCGCACCCCCTACAGCGAGCGCGGAGAGCACGGCAGCTACGGCGAGATCTTCCACGAGATGAGCCCGGTCAGTGGCGTCGGCAACCCGCTGGCGCCACCGCTGAACATGTGGATGACTGACGGCGAAGCCCACGGCAGCGCCACCCTGGGCTGGGCCTACGAGGGCCCGCCCGGCTGCGTGCATGGCGGTTACGTCGCCGCCCTGTTCGACGACTTCATGGGCATGGCCCAGCGCCTGGGCAAGCAACCGGGCATGACCGGCAGCCTGCTGGTGCGCTACCGGCGGCCGACCCCGCTCAATACCGAGCTGCGCCTGCGCGCCTGGCTAGCCAGCGCCGAGGGCCGCAAGACCCGTATCAAGGCCGAAATGTGCGCCGGCGATACCGTCACCGCCGAGTGCGAGGCGCTGTTTATCCGCCCCAAGGCCGGGCTGGAACCGCTGCGCGAGGCGGTGCGGAAGCACAACCAAGCGCGCGGCGACTGAGGCATGCATCGAGACCCGCAGGACGTCCTGCAGCACGTATTCGGCTACGACGCCTTTCGCGGCCAGCAGCGCCAGATCATCGACGAGGTCCACGGTGGCAGCGATGCGCTGGTGATCATGCCCACCGGCGGCGGCAAGTCGCTGTGCTACCAGGTGCCGTCGCTGCTGCGCCGCGGCGTCGGGGTGGTGATCTCGCCGCTTATTGCACTAATGCAGGACCAGGTGGACGCGCTGGACCAGCTCGGCGTGCGCGCCGCCTTCCTCAACTCCAGCCTCGATCTGGAACAGGTGCAGGCCACCGAGCGCGCGCTGGTCGCCGGCGAGCTGGACCTGCTGTACATCGCCCCGGAACGGCTGGTGCAGGAGCGCTGCCTGGGCCTGCTGCAGCGCTGTGAGATCGCGCTGTTCGCCATCGACGAGGCCCACTGCGTGTCGCAGTGGGGGCACGATTTTCGCGCCGACTACCTGCAGCTGAGCCTGCTGCACGAACGCTTTCCGGCGGTGCCACGCATCGCGCTCACCGCCACCGCCGACGAGCGCACCCGCGCAGAGATCGCCCAGCGGCTGGATCTGGAGAGCGCCCGGCATTTCGTCTGCGGCTTCGATCGCCCCAATATCCAATACCGCATCACCCAGAAGCAGAACGCCCGCTCGCAGCTGTTGCGCTTTATCCGCGCCGAGCACGGCGGCGACGCCGGCATCGTCTACTGCCTGTCGCGCAAGAAGGTGGAGGCCACCGCCGAGTGGCTGTGCGGCCAGGGCTTCACCGCCCTGCCCTACCACGCCGGCCTGCCCGCCGAGACCCGCCAGCGCAACCAGCAGCGTTTTCTGCGCGAGGACGGGGTGATTGTGGTGGCCACCATCGCCTTCGGCATGGGCATCGACAAGCCCGATGTGCGCTTTGTCGCCCACCTGGACCTGCCCAAGAGCCTGGAGGCCTACTACCAGGAGACCGGCCGCGCCGGCCGCGACGGCGAGCCCGCCACCGCGTGGATGGTGTACGGCCTACAGGACGTGATCAAGCTGCGGCAGATGATGGAGATGAGCCAGGGCAGTGACGAACACAAGCGCGCCGAGCGCCACAAGCTGGACGCCATGCTGGGGCTTTGCGAAATCACCAGCTGCCGCCGCCATGCGCTGCTGCACTACTTCGGCGACGACTCGCCCGAACGCTGCGGCAACTGCGATACCTGCCTGACCCCACCCAAAACCTGGGACGGCACCGAGGCGGCTCAGAAGGCGCTGTCCTGCGTCTACCGCTCGGGCCAGCGCTTTGGCGTCAATCACCTAATCGACATCCTGCGCGGCGAAGACACCGACAAGGTGCGCCAGTACGGCCACGACCAGCTGTCCACCTTCGGCATCGGCAGCGAGCTGGACGGCAACCAATGGCGCTCGGTGTTCCGCCAACTGGCCGCCCGCGGCTTTCTCAGCATCGACCTCAGCGGCTTTGGCGCACTGAAACTGACCGACAACTGCCGGCCGCTGCTGCGCGGCGAAACCCAACTTGACCTGCGCGTGGACGTGGCCGAGAAGGTGCAGCGCCCGGCGCGCAGCCTCAGCCAGGTGGCGCCAGAGGATCACGCGCTGTGGGCAGCGCTGCGCCACTGCCGCAAGAGCCTGGCCGACGAGCAGGGCGTGCCGCCCTATGTGATCTTCCACGACAGCACGCTGCTGGACATGCTGCAGGTGTACCCGATGAACCAGGAGCAGATGCGCGCGGTCAGCGGCGTCGGCGACAGCAAGCTGCAGCGCTACGGCGAGGCGTTTCTGGAGGTGTTTCGGCGCTTTGAGGCGGAAGTCGATCTGGAGGCCAGTGACTAGGTTTTCTGACTAGGTCTTCTTAGCCTGGCAGGCACGGGCAAAAAGCGCGGGCCAGATACAACAAAGGCGGTGAAACCGAGGTTTCACCGCCTTTGCGAAGAACTTACCGGGCTGAATTTACAGCGGGGTAACGTTCTCGGCCTGGGGGCCTTTCTGGCCTTGAGTTACAGTGAACTCAACAGCCTGGCCTTCTACCAGAGTCTTGAAGCCAGAGCCATTGATGGCGCTGAAGTGTACGAATACGTCGGGGCCGTTTTCCTGCTCCAGGAAACCAAAACCCTTGGACTCATTGAACCACTTTACCTTACCAGTCGTTGTAGACATGTCGGACTTTCCTAATTTCAATCAAATAATGCCTGTTCAGGCGGTCGTGCGCGGAAGGTTCCAGATGGTGCGTATGAATTACAAGACGGGAACTGCAAGAGTGGCCGAAATGAGTTGCATAACTATCTGACTTTCACGTGCGAATCCCAGTCTATAGGGTTTCAACCGCTTGTCAAACATTATCTTTGGCGCCACCATGGCGCCTGCTGCCGGCAACGCCGCGTCCACCCGTCGAGGCCCGAAAGGCAGTCATAACAATAACTAACAGTGGGAGATAGTGTGGCTTATCAGTGTATGGACTGCAGTTATCGCGGCCAGCGGTTTGCCCATGGCAGGTGCCCCGGCTGCGGCTCCGCCAATATCCGCCGGCTCAGCGCCAGCGACGATTTACAGGCGACCCGGCGCGGCCCGCTGCCGCTGCTGCTATGCCTGGCCACGTGGCTTTACCTGGCCGTAGAAATCTATAAACGCAACTTCTAACAAGCTCTTACAGCAGGAATCAGACGCCGATACTGGTGAGTTTGACCAGAATATCCTTCAACAGGCCGGCAAGGGTGGGGTGTTCGGTTTCGAAATTGGACATCATCTCGTCGATGCGGTCCTGCAGGCCGCTGTCATCGCCGAGACCCTCGGTCCCGGTGCTCAGCTCGGCCTCAATATCCTCAACCAGGGCATTGAGCTTGGCGCGCTTGGCCTTGCCAATGCCAAGCTCATCAATCTGCTGCTGAAGGTGGTCTAGTTGTCGCTGTAGGTGCTGCCTATCCATTGCTAGATCTCCCGTGGCGGCCACTGCCGGCGGCCCTGCTCACCGGCAACTACAGCATAGCAATTTCCCGGGCCGGCGGCATCCCGGCCGGTCTCAGCGATAATCGCCGGGCGAACGGCCGGTCCAGCGCTTGAACGAGCGGTAAAAAGCGCTGGGGTCGGAGAAGCCCAGCAGTTCGGCGACGTCGCTGATGCTCAGCTCCGCCCGCCCCAGGTAGGCAATGGCGCTGTCGCGGCGGGCGCGGTCCTTGAGCCGCTGGTAGCTGGTACCCTCGGCTTCCAGCCGCCGGCGCAGGGTGCGCGGCGACATGTTCAGCGCCTGCGCCACTGCCTCGAAACCCGGCAACTCGCGGCGAAAATCGTCGCCGATGATATTGAGAATGCGTGCGCTCAGGCTGCGCTCTGCCGATACCGGCTTGATCACCACGTGGTAGGGCGCCACCTTGAGAAAGGCCTCCAAGTCCGCCTCATCGCGCACGATGGCGGCTTCCAGGTGGCTGGCAGCAAATTCGACCCAGTTAACGTCTTCGCCGAAGTGCAGCGGACAGGCGAAGAAATGCTGCAGGCCGGCGCGGTTTTTGGGCTGCGCCCCCGCACAGCCGGCCGCCAGTGGTTCAATCTCGCGCCCGATCAGCCAACTGCAGAAGCGCAGCCACACCGCCATGGAGCACAGCACCCCGTCCTGATCGGCGGCGCCGTGGGCTGAGAGGTAGGCCAGGCGTGCCGTCTTGCTGTCGGCAAGCCGCTCGATACCGTGGTACTTGATGACGTCGCCACGCTCGCGACAGGCGGCGTTGAACTCGATGGCGCGGTCCAGCGCCTGCTGCAGATCCCGGCAGCGCAGCATGCTGTAGGCCAGCATACGCGTGGCGCCCAGCGGCGTGGCAATACCGTGGATGATGCCGCCAGACTCGTCGCCCAGCGCCTGAAACAGCTCCATGCACAGGCGGCTGTAGGCCTCTATCGAGACACTTCCGCGGTGACCGTTGCCATCGGCCAGCGGGTTAAAAGGAAAGCCCGCCGCGGCGACAATGGCATCCGCATCCTTGCCAAAGGCGCGCGCCTGCACCAGCAGTGCCTTGGCAAAAGCCAGCGGCACTTCGCTGTCTGTCAGTTCGCGCTGAGGGTCTATCTCTGCCATGTTCCGCCCGTCATGCACCACGTCCGGTGTTTTGCGCCACCATTATAGCGGCAATGCTGTGGATATCGGGCATTGGCGAACAGCTGGCTGCACGGTACACGCTGCTGCCCCACCGCCAGCGCAATAACCGCATCGCCGGGCACGACGCTGCCCCGGGCGCTGCCCCGAGCGCTGGCCGGAGCGCTGGCCCCGTGCTTAAATCTGCCAAAGCTTCCATCGGGCGCACCATTTTTTTCACACGCGCCATGACTCACATGCCACAACAAGGAGAATGCTGATGGATATGGAACAACTGCAGCAGCTGGCCACCGATTATGGCCTGCGGGCACTGACCGCGCTGGGCATACTCATCGCCGGCTACTGGCTGGCACGCATCCTTTCAGGCGTGGTCGACCGGGCACTGCGCGCGCGCCATATCGACGCCACCGTCAGTCAGTTTGTCAGCAAACTGATATTTGTCGCGGTACTGGCGATGGCGCTGATTCCGGCGCTGGGCCACGCCGGCATCCAGACCACCTCCATACTGGCCGCACTGGGTGCCGCCGGCCTGGCCGTTGGCCTGGCGCTGCAGGGTTCGCTGTCCAATTTCGCCGCCGGAGTCTTGCTGGTGAGTTTCCGCCCCTGCCGGGCCGGCGATTATGTGGACGCCGGCGGCTGCAGCGGCACGGTGCAGTCCATCAGCCTGTTTTCCACCACTCTGCTAACGCCCGATAACAAGAAAGTCATCGTGCCCAATGCCAAAATCATGTCTGACGCCATCACCAACTACAGCGCCATGGAGCAGCGCCGGGTGGATCTGGTCATCGGCATCAGCTACGACGCCAATATCGGCACCGCCAAGCAGGCCATCGAGCAGGTGCTGGCGGCCGAATCCCGGGTACTCAGCGAGCCTGCCCCGCTGGTGGCGGTACGCGAGCTGGCGGAGTCGTCAGTGAACCTGGTGGTGCGGCCCTGGGTGAAGACGGCGGATTACTGGGGGGCGCGAGATGCTCTCACCGAAAACATCAAGCTGGCACTGGACGATGCAGGTGTTACCATTCCCTTCCCGCAAATGGACGTGCACATCAATCAACCCGTTCTTCAATAGCATCAGCAACCCTAGGAGGGTTAATGCGTTTTATTACAGCCCTGGCGCTTACCGCCGCCGCACTGCCGGCGCAGGCGGTGGAGCGCCAAATTCACACCTGGAGCAACAACTATTCGTCGGTAGCCGGCAGCGACGAGCTGCTGGCCATGACCAACAGCAAGTCCACCGCTGAGGGCGGCGCCAGCGCGGAACCCAAGCTGTGGAGCGGCGATTTCGCCCTGGGTTACAACCTGACCGACGGCAACAGCAATGAGGAATCGCTGAAGTTTCACAGCGTGATCAAGCGCGACCGGGCTCAGTGGCACTACGAGCTGGTCACCGATGCCACCAACACCGAGACCGAGGGCGTGCGCACCGCGGAGAAATACTTCGCTTCCAACCGCCTCGGCTACGACTACAGCGAGAACAACTACACCTTTGGCTACCTGGCCTAT
The DNA here is from genome assembly GCA_041591575.1 of Spongiibacteraceae bacterium. GTDB lineage: Bacteria > Pseudomonadota > Gammaproteobacteria > Pseudomonadales > Spongiibacteraceae > JBFHRT01. The sequence continues at coordinate 5,966 of JBFHRT010000014.1, read as the reverse complement.
GAAGCCGACCGCTTCAGCGGCTTTCGCTACAAGGCCACGGTGGCGGGCGGTTACGGCCGCCGTCTGATCAATCGCGAAACGATGAAGTGGGACGCCGAAGTCGGCCCCGGTTATCGCCGCAGTGAAGTCACTGCCGACGTACCCGGCGAGAACGACAGCGAAGACGTGATCCTACGCCTGTTCAGCCAGTTCCAGTGGACGCTGTCGCCCTCGGCCGTGTTCGAGCAGCGCATTTCGGTAGAGGGTGGTGCCGACAACACCTTCTCCAAGTCGGTGACCTCGCTCAAGAGCAAGGTGGTGGGCAACCTCGCGCTCAAGCTGAGCTACACCGTGGACTACAACGAGGAAGTACCCGCGGGCCGCAAGCACGCCGACACCGCCACTTCCGTTACCGTGGTCTACAGCTTCTAAGCACCTGCCCCGCCTCTCACCGCCCGCTGGCGGTGAGAGGCCAGCCTGTCCCCCGCGTTCCTGGTCGCGGCTGACTGCACTATCTTCCGCTATTCTCTTGATATCGGGCGCCGCTGCGGCGCCAATCACAACCATTGCGGGAGAATGCCGGCATGCTCCGTGAAGGGATGAAGGTCCACGTGGTCTATCGACGCCTGGTGGAAGACGAGGTGCGCAAGCATTTTGTCGGCGAGGTCATCGGACACAACGACGTCGCCATGCTGGTGCGCGGCCACGCCTTTGTCTTCGATATCAACAGCGGCCGCTTCCGACGCAAAGACGACATCATCAACCGGCTGGTTCCCACTGCCGACGGCTGCGTGGTGGTGACGGTGTTGCCCGACGCCGTTGAGCTGGCCAGTGTCGATTACTCCACCGATCACAACGGCATACTCGAACTCAGCGACGGCAAGGGCTTCAGCTTCGACATCAACGAATTCGGCGTGATCCGCTAGGCGCGCGGGTGCCTGCCACCAAGCGTGCAGCGCTGCTGGTCTACGACGGCGACTGCCGCTTCTGCCGCTACTGTGTCGATTACGCCCGCGCGCGCACTGGCTCACGCGTCGACTACCGTGCCTACCAGACGCTGGCGCCGGGCTTCGGCGGCCTGACCGCGCAGGACTACGCTGCTGCCATCCAATTATTCGACAACGGCGAGCGCCGCGCCCAGGGCGCCAATGCCGCCTTCGTGGTGATGCAGCTTGCCGGCGCTGGCGGCTGGCTCTGGTGTTACCGGCGTCTGCCCGGCTTCGCCACCAACGCTGAACGCTTATATCACTGGGTGGCCAGACACCGGCCGCTGTGCCTGTGGCTGGCGCGGCTGCTGATTGGCGAGCGCTGGCAGCCCCTGCAGCACCGCCGCGTCAGCGCCCTCTTCCTGCGCGCGCTGGCGCTGGTGTACGCCACCGCCTTTATCTCCTTCGCGGTGCAGGCACCGGGACTGATCGGCAGCGAGGGCATACTTCCGGCTGCCGATTTCTTCGCCGCCGCCAGCGCGCAGTTCGGTTCCGAACGCTACTGGTTTGTACCCAGTCTGTTGTGGCTGGCTAGCGGCGACACGGCCATCGCCGCACTGTGCTGTGCGGGCGTCGCGCTGTCGGTGCTGTTGTGGCTGGGCTACTGGCCGCGGCTCTGTGTCGTGCTGCTGTACCTGCTGTATTTGTCGCTGGTGCACGCCGGCCAGGTTTTTATGCGCTACCAGTGGGACATGCTGTTGCTGGAGTGTGGCTTTCTGGCACTGGTGCTGCTGCAGTGGCCGCGGCTGGGACTGTGGCTATACCGCTGGCTGCTGTTCCGCTTTCTGCTGATGTCGGGCGCGGTCAAGTTGCTCAGCGGCGATAGCCACTGGCGCCAACTCACTGCACTGGAGTTTCACTTCGAGACCCAACCGCTGCCCACTGCCCTGGCCTGGTACGCTCACCAGTTGCCGGATTTGCTGTTGCGGGCGATGACCGCCGCCACGTTTTTTATTGAACTGGTGCTGCCCTTTTTTATTTTTGCGCCGCGCCAGCTGCGCGCGCTGGCAGCGATGGGCATTGTGCTGCTGCAGCTGGTCATCGCCGCCACCGGCAACTATGGTTTCTTCAATTTGCTCGCTGTGGCGTTGTGCCTGTGGCTGCTGGACGATGCCATGCTGCCCTCCCGTCTGCGCCGCGGTGAAGCGCTGACAGCCCCTCATGCACCGCTGGCAGCATCCATGCCGATTAAGGCGCTGCACCGTTGCAGCGCTGCGCTGCTGGCCGCCTTTGTATTGTCACTCAGCAGCGCGCAAATGTGGCTGCAGTTTGAACGCTCGCGCCCGCCGCAGCCACTGGCAACGTTGCTTGGCACGGCGCAGCCAATGCACCTGGTTAACAGTTATGGGCTATTTGCGGTGATGACCACCCAGCGCAACGAAATCATCATCGAGGGCTCTCACGACGGCGAAAACTGGCGCGTCTACCCACTGCGCTACAAACCCGGCGACCCGGGTCGCCGCCCGGTGTGGGCGGCACCGCATCAGCCGCGCCTGGACTGGCAGCTGTGGTTTGCCGCACTCAGCGATTTCGAGCGCGAGTACTGGCTGCAGCAGTTGCTGATTCAGCTGGCACTGGGCAGCGAAGCGGTGGCCGGGCTGTTCGCCGCCAACCCCTTTGCCGATGCCCCGCCCGGCTACCTGCGCGCGCGGATTTACCACTACCGCTTCAGCAGCCGCGACGATCGCACCAGCAGCGGCCATTGGTGGCAGCGGCGACTGTTGGGCAACTATTCGCCGGTGATGAAAGTTCGCATTGAGGAAGCGTTGGAATTACCGCCCTAGCCCAGTGCCGGCGTTCAGGCGTGGTGGCAGTGGCGGGTCTGCACGCCGCTGGATTCCTCCACATGCAGCAGTGGCACACTGTCGAGCAGATAGTCACGGGTGATGGGCACAGCGTCCTGTTGCTTGGCCAGCTGCATATGCATCACCATCAGCTCGCCGCAGCGAAAGGCCGCCTCGCAGCTGCTGAGATAGAACTCCCACATGCGACAGAAAGCCTCGCCGTGGCGGCGCTGCACCTCGTCGCGGTGAGCAGCAAAGCGCTGGCCCCAGGCGCGCAGGGTCTTGGCGTAGTGCAGCCGGAGAATTTCCACATCGGTGATCAGCAGCCCGCTGGGCTCAATGGCGGCGCAGACTTCCGACTGGGCGGGAATATAACCGCCGGGAAAGATATGCCGGCGAATCCAGGGATTGGTGGTGCCGGGCGGGCCGGTGCGACCGATGCTGTGCAGCAGCGCCACGCCGTCAGGAGCGAGCAGACGCCCGACGCAATCGAAATAGTCGCGGTAACAGGGGCTGCCGACGTGTTCGAACATGCCCACGCTGACGATGCGATCGTACTGACCGCGGTGCTCGCGGTAATCCTCCAACGCAAAACGAACACTGCTCAGCCCGCAGGCCTCGGCGCGGCGCTGTGCCGACGCCAGCTGCTCCCGCGACAGGGTAATGCCCACCACTTCGACACCAAAATGCCGCGCCAAATACATGGCCAGGCTGCCCCAGCCACAGCCGATATCCAGCACCCGCTGCCCCGGCTCCAGCAGTAGCTTGTCGGCAATCAGCGCGCACTTGGCCTGCTGTGCCTGGTCCAGGCTGCAGTGCTCGGTGGCAAAATAGGCGCAGGAGTAATGCATGTCTTCGTCGAGGAACAAACGGAAAAAATCCTCCTCGAGATCGTAATGCCGCGCCGCGTTGCGATAGCTGTGCGCCACCCGGTTCCACTGCTGGCGTAATTGCAGCAGCGGGCGCAGCCAGCGATTGACGGTATAGCCGCGAAAATTACTGCGCAGCACGGTGAGCAGCTCTCTCAGCTCGCAACCTTCTGCGCTCCAGTCGCCAGCCATATAGGTTTCGCCCAGCTGCAGCTCCCAGTCGCGGGCAATCGCGGCCAGCGCACGCTCACTGTTGATCACCCAATTGACTTCGGTGCCGCCCTCGCCAAAGCGATGACACTCGCCGGTGGGCAACCGCACATTGAGTGTGCCGTGGTGGATATGTTGTTCCAGCAGCGTCAGAAACATGTACCGGTCACACTCCTGTTGCCGACGGGAATCCTTCCCGTACCGCAGCTCTGGGTACAGCGCGGCAGGCCAATTGGTAATACGCAGAACGCTTGTTAAAAAGTGAAGGCTTTGCAAAAACATAGCCAGAGGCAGCAGCTAGCGCAAATCGGCGGAGAGCACACCGCCAGGCAGCCGGATTTTCCAGCACGGCTTACCACCAAGCCGCGCGACAGCGGCATCAACCCTGTAACAGTGCCAACGCCAGCAACAGCGCCGCCGGCCAGCGCAGCAGCTCCACGAACCAGTAGCCGCGCCGCCCTTCCAGCAAACCATTGAGGGCCACCGCCCCGCCCACAATCACCGCTACCGCCAGCGCCGTGGTCACCGCCGGCAGCTGTGGACTGAAAAACAAAAAGCCGCTGGCCAGCGCCGCCAGCAGTGCGAAGGAGACGCCCACATAGGCACGCACCGCTGGCGGCGCCAGCGGGTTGAACTTGGCGCGGTCGCTGCAGCCCTGCTGCTGCAACGGCGGCGCGCCATCACAGCAGTCCTCTGGTCGCCAGCCGGTGGGCATAAACCACAACTGAAGCTTGTCGCGCCAGCGCCGGGTGTGCCAGCTATCGGCCGCCAGCTGCGCCCAGTGCTGCAGGTTCGCGCGCAGCGGGTTGAGGGTACGCAGCGGCGTCACTGTGCCGTAGTGGCAGGGCTGCGCAGCCAGTTCCGGCTGCCAGCTGCCAAACAGCCGGTCCCAGACCACCAGCGTGCCGCCGTAGTTGCGGTCAATATAGATGGGGTTCTTGGCGTGGTGCACCCGGTGGCTGGAAGGCGTCGACATCCAGCCCTCCATCCAGGGCAGGCGATCAATGGCCTGGGTGTGCAGCCAGAACTGGTACAGCTTGAGCGCGATGAACAGCAGTGCAAACACTTCTGGCGGGCAGCCCAGCAGCGCCAGCGGCAGGTAAAACACCCAGGAAAAGGCATACTGAAACGCACTTTGGCGCAGCGCCGTGGTCAGGTTGTAATCTTCACTCTGGTGGTGGCCGACATGGGCGCCCCACAGAAAGTTGATCTCGTGGGCGCAGCGGTGAAACCAGTAGTAGCAGAAATCCACACCGAAAAAGAACAGCAACCAGGTCAGCGGCTGCTGCGCGCTGAAATCGAACAGCCGGTAGTGCTGCCAAAGCGCGATATACACGGCGAAGGTATAGGCTTTTAACAGGGCATCGGACACCAGCAATAGCAAGCCCATCGACAGGCTGCTGACGGCGTCGCTGTAGCGGTGTAGCGAGCGCCCGCGAGCACGCAGCACCGCGTATTCCAGCAGCATAAAAACCAGAAACAGCGGAATCGCCAGACCCGTGATATTGGTATCGCCCACTTCGCCTCCTGTTGTCGACCCGGTCACATGCGGTGACTGTGAATCTCGCTTCGGCCCCCTATAATGGGCTGCAAAGTTGGCACTGACAACAATTGCAAGGAAACGACATGAGCGGCTTTGCCGAATACGATCGCTACGATGCCCTGGGCCTGGCCGGGCTGGTACAGCGCGGCGAGGTCAGTGCCGAGGACTTGCTGGAGGAGGCCATCCGCCGCCGCGATGCCGTCAACCCGCGGATCAACGCCGTGGTGCGCAACATGGACGACATCGCCCGCGAGGCCATCGCTGCCGGCCTGCCCGACGGCCCCTTTCGCGGCGTACCCTTTCTGCTCAAGGACTTCGGCGCCGCCTACCGCGGCGTGCCGATGAGCAACGGCAGCCGCGCTTACCGCAACTACGTGCCCGACTACGACAGCGAGCTAGTCAGCCGCTTCAAGGCCAGCGGCCTGGTCACTTTCGGCAAAACCAACACCCCCGAATTCGCGCTGATGGGCGCCACCGAACCGCTGCTGCACGGCGTCACCCGCAATCCCTGGAACCCGACGCGCACCGCCGGCGGCTCCAGCGGCGGCTCGGCGGCGGCGGTGGCCGCCGGCATTGTGCCCATGGCCAGCGGCGG
>JBFHRT010000013.1:0-14501 GCA_041591575.1 Spongiibacteraceae bacterium | reverse complement strand
TCATTCCATATCTCAGCAGATTTCACCCGCTGTTCAACAATACTGCGCGAACCCAGCACGTAGTCGATGCGCCAGCCGATGTTCTTTTGTCGCGCGCCGGCGCGGTAGCTCCACCAGCTGTATTTGACGGTGTCGGGATGGAGGTGGCGGAAGGTGTCGACAAAGCCGGCGGCGATGATGTTGTCCATGCCGTCGATTTCCTTCTGAGTGTAACCGGCGCTCTTGTTGTAGTTTGGCTTGGGCCGGGCGATATCGATCTCCCGGTGGGCGACGTTCAGGTCGCCGCAGATTAGCACCGGCTTTTGCTCTTCGAGCTGTTTTACGAAGGAGAGAAAATCCCGGTCCCAGGTTTCTCGGTAGGGCAGGCGTACCAGCTCGTTGCCCGAGTTGGGTGTGTAGACGCTGATCAGGTAAAAGTCATCGTATTCGGCGGTCAGTACCCGGCCTTCGCGGTCGTGCTCGTCGATGCCGATATCCGGTATCACCTGCAGCGGCTTCTGCCGGCTGAGAATGGCAACGCCGGAATAGCCCTTGCGCTCGGCAGAATTGCTATACACGTGGTAGCCGTCCAGATCTTCCAGTGCAGTGGCCACCTGATTGTCCTGAGCCTTGGTTTCCTGCAGGCAGATGATGTCGGCCTGCAGTTCCTGGCAGGACTGGAAGAAATCTTTCTTGATGGCGGCGCGCAGGCCGTTGACGTTCCACGAGGCGATTTTCATTGCTGTTTCCAGATTGTTTGTGCGTTCAGGTCGGGGCGCTGATGATTGTAATGGAAGGGGCGGGCTTTTGGTTTGTCTAGGGGGCTATTATTGCGATTTTCAGGTTGGGAGTGATTGCGCTGCAGATATTGCGCCTGGCTAGCCGTTCTGCTGCACGGTTTCAAACACCACGTTATTTCTGCCCCTGGCCTTGGCTTTGAGCAGGCAATCGTCGGCGGCATTGATGAGTTCTTCGAGTTTGTTGTGGTGAGGCTTGCGCTCGGCGAGTCCGAGGCTGGCGGTGAGGAGGAGGGAGTCGTCTCTTCCTGCCAATGGTGCGGCCGCGATGGCTTCCCGCAGCCGCGTCGCGAGCCGGGCGGCTTCAAAAAGTTGGGTTTCCGGCAGCAGCACGATGAATTCCTCGCCGCCCCAGCGGGCGATGATGTCTTGCTGGCGCACGGTGTTCTTGATGGCGTTGGCGGCGGCTTTCAGCGCTTCGTCGCCGACACCGTGGCCGTAGCGGTCGTTGATGCGTTTGAAATGGTCCAGATCCAGCAGAATGCAGGCCAGCGGGCGCTGGCGGCGAAGGGCGCTGTTCCATACCGGGTTGCTGATGTCGTAGAAAGCGCGGCGGTTGTTGACGCGGGTGAGCGGGTCTATGCGGGCGAGCTGCTGGGCGTAGGCTTTTTCCTGCTGGGCGAGGCGGAACTGGTAGGTCAGGGCCAGCGCCAGCAGGGTGGCTTCCAGCAACATGCCGATATCGACGGCGCGGTAGGTCCAGGTGTTGATGGGAATCTTGCCCCAGACCGCCAGTGAGCTGAGGGCGGCGCCGATCATGGCGCATACGGCGGCGCCGATAAAGTAGCGCGCCGCGCGCAGCCCGGCGTGCATGGAAATCACACCCAGCGCGACCATGACTACGGTAAATAGTGTGACATAGGTGAAGGCGAGCCACAGCGAGGCCTGCTGATTGCCCACCAGTACGGCAACCACGAGCAGCGCCGCGACCATGCCGATGGAGATCAATACCGCGCGGTGTATTTGCGGGAAGTGCTGGCGGATCTGCAGAAACGAAAGTGCGAAGAGCAGCCCGCAGACCGCGTACAGAATCATCAGTGTGGGCTGGGCCCACTGGGTCCAGGCGACCTGTTGTGGCCAGAGCCACTGGTAACCGTGGCCGGTGTAGGCGACATTGAGCAGCAAAAAGCTGCCGACGTAGACGGAATAGAGCAGATAGCGCAGCACCTTGAGACCCAAAAACAGCATCACGTTATAGACCAGCAGGGCCGCGAGGAAGCCGTAGAGCAGGCCGTAGCTATAGCTCTCCAATCGATCCCGGGCAAGGGCCTGGGTTGGACTCTGCAGGTAAATAGGCAGCACCATGGGATCGATACTGGATACGCGGATGAAAACGTCGGTAATACCGGGTTCAAAGGGGTGTTCAAGGGCAAAGCCGCGGCTGGCCAGTGGCCGCTGCTGGTAGGGCTTGCGGTCACCGAGCTGGTAGCGGGCGGTGGTGGCGCCGTTGTGGCGCAGATAGATGTCGATACGGTCCAGCCAGGAAGTGTCGATCGACAGCTGGCGGGTCGCGGCCGCAGATGAGGGGTTGTCGACACGGGTATGCAGCCATATCGGCGGCGCGCCGATGCCAAAGCTCAGTACCGGCTGTTTCGCCGGGCGGAATTCGCCGGCAAAGCGCGCAGCGGCGGCCTGCTCTACGCTCAGTGGCCCTGTGGTTTCCTGAAGGTAGTGGGTGAAACGGCCAATGGGGGTGGTGTGTTCGACCAGCAAGGACAGCGTGTTGTCAGCGCGAGCCGCCGGCGCCAGGCTCAGCGCGAGCAGCATCAACAGCAGCCAGGTGGCCGCTGGCCGCGCACTGGTGCTGCGGGGGCGCGTCGTTCCCGGCCCGGGGCCAGCCATGTCGATTGCGCTAGGCGGGGTCAATCGCTTTGCTGCCTCCGTGTTGTTAGCCCCCGCCCATGCATTGCTGCCGCCTGGCCGCTGTCTCAGTCAGCGGGCGCTAGCCAGCTGGCGTGAAAGCGCAGGTGCTGTTCGATAAAGCTCGCAATGAAATAATAGCTGTGATCGTAGCCGCTGTGCATCTCCAGGCTCAACGGCAGGTCGTGGGCCTCTGCCGCCTGCTGTAACTGCCAGGGTTTGAGCTGTTCGTCGAGGAAGTTGTCGGCATCGCCCTGAGACACCAGCATGGGTGGCGCTTTGGCGCCATTCTCAATAAGGCGGCAGCTGTCGTATTCCTGCCAGGCTTGCCGGTCTTCACCCAAATAGGCGCTGAAGGCTTTGATTCCCCAGGGGCAGTCCATGGGGTTGGTAATGGGGCTGAAGGCCGACACGCTGGTGAAGCGGCCGGGGTTTTTGAGGGCAATGGTCAGCGCGCCGTGGCCGCCCATGGAGTGGCCGGCAATGGCCCAGCGCTCGCTCACCGGGAAGTTGGCACGAATCAGTGCGGGCAGCTCGTCGACGATATAGTCGTACATGCGGTAGTGCTCGGCCCAGGGCGCCTGGGTGGCATTGAGGTAAAAGCCGGCGCCCTGGCCCAGGTCGTAGGCCTCATCGTCGGGCACATGGTCGCCGCGGGGTGAGGTGTCTGGCGCGACAATGGCGATGCCCAGCTCAGCGGCGATGCGATGGGCGCCGGCCTTCTGCATAAAGTTTTCATCGCTGCAGGTGAGGCCGGATAACCAGTAGAACACCGGCACGCTGTCGCCGCTGTCGCAGGCCGGCGGCAGGTACACGGCAAAGCGCATGCTGCAGTTCAGCGCCGCTGAGTCGTGTTGGTATTGCTTGTGCCAGCCGCCGAAGCTTTTCTGTGCGCTGATATTTTCCACACCGGTTTCCTAGTTCTGGGTGAAGTGAATGACCGAGCGGATGCTCTTGCCCTGGTGCATCAGCTCGAAGGCCTGGTTGATGTCTTCCAGCCCCATGGTGTGGGTGATGAAATCATCCAGTTTGAATTCACCTGCCAGGTAGCGCTCCACCAGGCCGGGCAGCTCGGAGCGTCCCTTGACGCCGCCGAAGGCGGTGCCGCGCCACACGCGCCCTGTTACCAGCTGGAAGGGGCGCGTGGAGATTTCCTGGCCGGCACCGGCAACACCGATGATGACCGACTCGCCCCAGCCCTTGTGGCAGCACTCCAGCGCCGAGCGCATGATGTCGACGTTGCCGATGCACTCGAAGGAGTAGTCCACGCCGCCGTCGGTCAGCTCAACGATTACTTCCTGAATCGGCTTGTCGTAGTCTTTCGGGTTGATGCAGTCGGTGGCGCCCAGTTTCTTGGCCAGCTCGAACTTGGATTCGTTGATATCAATGGCGATGATGCGCCCGGCCTTGGCCATGACTGCACCAATCACCGCTGACAGGCCGATGCCGCCCAGGCCGAAGATGGCGACGGTGGCGCCCGGCTCGACGTTGGCGGTATTGACCACCGCGCCCATGCCGGTGGTGACGCCGCAGCCCAGCAGGCAGACTTCTTCCAGCGGCGCGGCGGGGTTGACCTTGGCCAGGGCGATTTCCGGCAGCACGGTGTATTCGCTGAAGGTGGAGGTGCCCATGTAGTGAAAGATGGTCTTGCCGTCTTTGCTGAAGCGGCTGGTGCCGTCGGGCATCAGGCCCTTGCCCTGGGTTTCGCGGATTTTCTGGCAGAGGTTGGTTTTGCCTGACAGGCAGAATTTGCACTCACCGCACTCGGGGGTGTAGAGCGGAATGACGTGATCCCCGACCTGCACGCTGGTGACGCCTTCTCCGATGGACTCGACGATGCCGCCGCCCTCGTGGCCGAGAATGGCCGGAAAAACGCCTTCGGGGTCATCGCCTGACAGGGTGAAGGCATCGGTGTGGCAGACGCCGCTGGCAATGACCTTGATGCGCACTTCGCCCGCTTTGGGCGGCTGCACGTCTACCTCTTCGATGCTCAACGGTTCGCCGGCGGCCCAGGCGACTGCGGCCCTGGCCTTGATGATTCCTGCTGTCATGGATGCCCCCTGGATGTCATTGGGTGGAAAATGCGTGGATTGATCGAAACCGGGTGAAACGGCTTGATGTCGGCTGTCGCCCACTGATATTCCGCTCAGTATAGAAGCGATAGAAAAATTGATAATATGCCTATTCAGTAATTAACTATTACCTAATAAGTAACAATTGCGGCCGGCTAAACAAGCGATGATGAAAATCTACCAGGGCCTGGAGGAGTTTGTGGCGGTGGCGGAAAAGCACAGCTTTACCGCGGCCGGCGCGCAGCTGGGGCTGTCTACCGCTCAGGTGAGCCGGCAGGTCCAGCGGCTGGAACAGCGCTTGAACAGTAAGCTGTTTTATCGCAGCACCCGCCATGTGTCGCTCACCGAGGCCGGGCAGCTCTACTACCAGCACTGCCGGCGGGCGCTGGATCACCTGCAGGATGCGGAAAACAGCCTGGGCCAGTGGCAGCAGGGGCCGCAGGGCCATATCAAGCTTACCGCGCCGGTCACCTACGGCGAGACCCTGATTGCGCCGCAGCTGAGCGATTTTGCCCTCCAGCACGAGCGGCTCAGCATCAGCCTGGAGCTGACCAACCAGCAGGTGGACCTGGTAGCCCAAGGTGTCGATCTGGCCATTCGTCTGGGCAAGCTGGAAGACTCATCGCTGCGTGCCCGGCGCCTGGCCGATCGCACCCAGTATGTATGTGCCTCCCCAGACTATCTCCGTCGTCGCGGCAGCCCCCACACCCTGGCCGAGCTCAGGCAGCACAACTGCCTGCTGGGCACGTTGCCGTACTGGCGTTTTCAGGAGGGGCGGGAGAGCCGGCTGCTCAAGGTGGAAGGCCGCTTTCGGGTTAATAGCGGCAAGGCCTTGCTGGACGCGGCGCTGAAGGGGATGGGCATTGTGCAGCTGCCCGACTATTACGTAGAGGAGCCGATACGGCAGCGGCAGCTGATTCCTCTGCTGAGCCAATACCAGGCCCACGACGAAGCGGTGTGGGCGGTGTTTCCGCAGCGGGAATTTCTGCCGCTGAAAGTCAGCGTGCTGGTGGATTACCTGGCGGAGGCCCTTGCCGGCGGGAAAAGTGTTGGGGCCGGCTGAGCGGCAGCGCGGCGGTCATACGCACGGCTGATATGGTTATAGCGCCGGGGCGCTTATGCCACAGGGCAAATGCGGTTGCCGCGGTGCTGGGGTAGATTGGGGGGAGACTATAACAATAACGCAGGCCCCACATGTTCGACTTCTATGTGCAACACGAGTTTGCCTTTGCGGCGATGCAGCTCACGCTGGCGATGGCGGGCATGGGCGCGACGCTGTCCTGGCGCGATTTTCGCGAGGTGCTGGCCGAGCCCAAATCTGTGGCCACCGGCGTTGCCATTCAGCTGCTGGCGGTTCCCCTGCTGTGCCTGCTACTGATTCAGTTGCCCGTGGTTGCCGGTGGTCTCGCCATCGGTATCGCTTTGATCGCCGCGGTACCGGGCGGCTCCGTGTCCAATATGTTTACCTATTTCGCCAAGGGCAACACGGCGCTGTCGATTGCGATTACCGCGGTTACCACGGCAGCCTGCCTGGTCAGCACGCCGTTGATTCTCGATGCGCTAATCGGCCCCTACATGCCGGCTGACTTTGTTATGCCGGTGGGGCGCATTGCCTTGGAGATCTGTGCGTTTCTGTTGTTGCCGCTGGCTGCCGGCATGGCATTTTTACAGTGGTTTCCGGGCGGTGCCGCCTTGTTCTCGCGCCTGTGTATTCGCGCCTCACTGGCGGTGATTGCACTGATCGTCATTGGCTCGCTGGGCGCAGGCCGCCTCGACTGGCAGGCGTTCGGGCTGCTGAATTCGCTGCTGATTGTCGGTTTTGCGCTGTTGCTGGCGCTGCTGGCGCGGCCGCTGTGCCGGCTGCAGGCACTGCCCGCTGCGGATTCCACAGCCATAGAGATGGAGGTGGCGGTGCGCAACATTAACCTGGCGTTGCTGATCAAGGCCTCGCTGTTTCCGGCCATGGCGGGGGCCGAGGGCGCGGTGGCCGATACCGTGCTGTTCAGCCTGCTGCTGTATGGCGGCCTGCAGCTGATGGTGGGCGGTCTGCTGATTTGGCGCAATGGCCGCCAGGCGCGACTGGCGTTGGCAGAGTTGTAATCCCGCGGTGAACGCGCTGCCTTGGGCAATATGATTTTCCGGAGCACGACATACCCCCGACAAGCGTCGATCTAGCGCCTATCTTTTTAGTAGATACATTCGTTTACTCGATGCATTCACGGTCGATTTGCAGCGTTTTCAGGCGACTACCCTGTATCACTCTGATCAAAAAGGGGGGCGACGTGAGCAATATCCGGGTATTGGTAGGCACCAGAAAAGGTGCGTTCATACTTTCGGCGGACGGCAAGCGCGAGCAATGGCAGGTGTCCGGCCCGCATTTCTCCGGCTGGGAGGTTTACCACATGAAAGCCTCCCCGCTGGACGCGAACCGGATATATGCCTCCCAAACCAGCAGCTGGTTTGGCCAGATCATTCAGCGCTCTGATGACGGTGGCCAAAGCTGGGACCAGCCCGGCCTCAGCCCGGGCGAGCTGCCGGATATCACCGCGCCGTCGGAGGACGGTTCCATGCCGCAGCCGGCCCCCAGCCGCTTTGTTTACGATACCTCACCGGAAACCGGCAAGCCGCTGACCACGCACCAGTGGTACGACGGCAGTCAGCGGCCCTGGCAGTTCACCCGGGTGTGGCACCTGGAGCCGTCGCCGACCGAGCGCGATGTGGTGTATGCGGGGGTGGAGGATGCGGCGCTGTTTCGCTCCAGTGATGGCGGCGAATCCTGGCAGGAGCTGGCGGGTCTGCGCGGCCACGGCAGCGGCCCCGACTGGCAGCCCGGCGCCGGCGGCATGTGCCTGCACACCATACTGTTGGACCCGGCTAATGATCAGCGCATTTACGTTGCCATTTCCTCTGCCGGTGCCTTTCGCAGCGAGGACGGCGGGCTGAGCTGGCGTGCCATCAACAAGGGCCTGTATTCCGACTACATTCCCGAGCCCGACGCCGAAGTGGGGCACTGCGTGCACAATATGGCCATGCACCCGTCGCGCCCCGGGGTGTTGTACATGCAGAAGCACTGGGACGTGATGCGCAGTGACGACGGCGGCGATAACTGGCGCGAGGTGAGCGGCAACCTGCCCAGCGACTTTGGCTTTCCCATTGCCGTGCACGCCCACGAGCCGGACACCATTTACGTGGTTCCCATCAAGAGCGACTCCGAACACTACCCACCCGAGGGCAAGCTGCGCGTGTACCGCAGCCGCGGCGGTGGCGACCACTGGGAAGCACTGACCCGGGGGCTGCCCCAGCAGCACTGTTACGTCAATGTGCTGCGCGACGCCATGGCGGTTGACAGCATGGACCCCTGCGGCGTGTACTTTGGTACAACGGGCGGGCAGGTCTATGTGTCTGCCGATAGCGGCGATAACTGGAAGCCCATCGTGCGGGACCTGCCGGCTGTGCTCTCGGTGGAGGTGCAAACGCTGCCATGAACCCGAATGAAACTGCGGCCACGGTGCCGATACGCGTGCGCCTGCCGTACCAGCTGCATACGCTGGCCAAGGCCGCCCCGGAGGTGACGGTGTGCGTGAGCGGCGCCGTTACCCAGCGCGCCATTCTCGACGCGCTGGGTGCCGCCTATCCGATGCTGCGCGGCACCGTTCGCGATCCCGCCAGCGGTCGGCGTCGCCCCAGAGTCAGGGTGTTTGCCTGTAACGAAGACATCTCTCACGATTCTCTGGACGCGCCACTGCCTACGGCCATTGCGGCGGGGAAGGAGCCGCTGTTTATACTCGGCGCCATTTCCGGCGGCTGAGCACACCGGTGCCGGCTCGCCAGGAATTACCGCAGGGCTGTATCGGCAAATTGATACTGGTCGGATTAGCAGGGGCGTAAAAAAGGGGCGGTGCCTGCCCTGGCCTGATTGGGCCAGCTGGCAAGCACTACACCCCTGTCATCGTCAGCTTTGCGAACGCTTACCGATTCTGGGTCAGCAAGCCTCCGGTCTCGCGCAGGTCAAAGCGGTCCAGCGCCATCACCTTGGTCCAGGCATCGACAAAGTCTTCGACGAACTTCTCCTTGGCGTCATCGGCCGCGTAAACCTCTGCCACCGCCCGCAATTCGGCGTTGGAGCCAAAGATCAGGTCAACCGGCGTGGCAGTCCACTTGAGCTGGCCGCTCTTTCTGTCGCGCCCTTCGTAGATGCCTTCGCTCTTCGCTGATTTTGACCACTGGGTCGACATATCCAGCAAGTTCACGAAGTAGTCGTTGCTCAAACTGCCAGGCTTGCTGGTGAATACGCCGTGTTTGACGCCATCGCTATTGGCATTCAGCGCGCGCATGCCGCCAACCAGAACCGTCATTTCGGGCACAGACAGCGTTAACAGGCTGGCCCGGTCGACCAGTGCCTCTGCCGGCGAAAGGCGAGCCTCCTTGCCGAAAAAGTTACGGAAGCCATCGGCGCTGGGCTCAAGCACGGCAAACGAACTCACATCCGTTTGCGCTTGCGTCGCATCGGCCCGGCCCGGCTGGAAGGGCACTACGATGTTATGACCGGCCTGCTTGGCTGCCTGTTCGATGGCGGCGGCACCGCCCAGAACGATGAGGTCAGCCAGTGATACTTTGGTGTTTCCCGATGCTGAGCGATTAAAGTCTTTTTGGATGGCCTCCAGTTTCTTTAGTACTTTCACCAGTTCGTTGGGGTTATTGACCGCCCAGCTCTTTTGCGGCTCCAGGCGAATTCTCGCGCCATTGGCGCCGCCGCGCTTGTCGGTGCCGCGGTAGGTGGAGGCGGATGCCCAAGCGGTTCTGACCAGTTCAGGCACGGTCAGCCCCGAGGCGAGAATGTCTGCCTTCAGCTTTTTGATATCGCGCTTGCCAACCAGTTCGTGATCGACCTCTGGAATGGGGTCCTGCCACAGTAGCTTTTCACTCGGCAGGCTGTCGCTGATATAGCGTGCCAGCGGCCCCATATCCCGGTGGGTGAGTTTGAACCAGGCCTTGGCAAAGGCTTTCTGGAACTCATCCGGGTTTTCCTGGAAACGTTTGGCAATTTTTTGGTAGCTCGGGTCAAACTTCAGCGACAGATCCGTGGTGAACATGATCGGCGTGTGCCGCTTAGATTTGTCGTGAGCGTCAGGCACGATGGTGGTCGCAGCCGCGTTTTTGGGAACCCACTGGGTTGCGCCTGCAGGGCTTTTCGATTGCACCCACTCAATACGGAACAGGTTGTCGAGATATTGCGTGGTCCAGGCAGTCGGGTTGGCAGACCAGGCCCCTTCGAGACCACTGGTGATGGTGTCTTCCGCATTGCCTTTGCCGCAGTTGTTTTTCCAGCCGAAGCCCTGTTGCTCTATGGGCGCAGCGGCAGGTTCTGCCTCCAGGCAGTCTGTTGGCTTGTGCGCGCCGTGGGCCTTGCCGAAGGTGTGGCCGCCGGCGATGAGGGCGACGGTTTCTTCGTCGTTCATGGCCATGCGGCCGAAGGTTTCACGAATGTCTTTCGCCGCTGCCAGCGGATCCGGGTTGCCATTGGGGCCTTCGGGGTTGACGTAGATCAGGCCCATTTGCACCGCCGCGAAGGGCTTGTCCAGCTTGCGGTCGCCGCGATAGCGCTGCTCAGCCAGCCACTGCTTTTCAGGCCCCCAATAGACCAGGTCGGCTTCCCAGTCGTCCTCGCGCCCACCGGCAAAACCGTAGGTCTCAAAACCCATGGATTCCAGAGCGACGTTGCCAGTCAGAATCATCAGGTCGGCCCAGGAGATTTTGCTGCCGTATTTCTGCTTGATCGGCCACAGCAAGCGCCGCGCCTTGTCGAGGCTGACGTTGTCGGGCCAGCTGTTGAGTGGTTCAAAGCGCTGTTGACCGCCGGCGGCACCGCCGCGGCCGTCGTGTACCCGGTAGGTGCCCGCCGCGTGCCAGGCCATGCGGATAAACAGCGGCCCGTAGTGACCGAAGTCGGCCGGCCACCAGTCTTGCGAGTCGGTCATCAGTGCGGCGAGATCTTTTTTGACCGCGTTAAGGTCGAGCGTCTTAAAGGCTTGCGCGTAATTGAAATCCTCATCCAGGGGGTTGGACTTTGCGTTGTGCTGGCGCAGTGGCTGCAGGTCGAGCATGTCGGGCCACCAGTCCTGGTTCGACATGGACTCGCGCTCAGCAAAAACGGCTGTTGATGCTAGCGACAGGGCTATTGCGATGACTGCAGCGGCCCGGGTATGAGTGAGCATGATGGTCTCCTTGCTTTGGCTATCAATAAAGCTTTCAAGCGCGACGCCGTTGAGCGTATTAGCTTCATTGTAGTTATAGAGGCCATTTTGCTATTTGGGTAATCTTAAATTTTCATCGGGTTGATAGTTTTTATGTATGGCTGGCATATGCGCGGCGCGCCGTTTTCTGACTTGTTACTGCTTCAGCCGGTAGCCGCTGTGGAAAATCCACCAGACCAGTAGCAGGCAAAGCAGCATAAAGCCCAGGGTCATGCCCAGGCTGATGGCAATACTGACGTCGGCAACGCCGTAGAAGCTCCAGCGGAAGCCGCTGACCAGGTAGACCACCGGGTTGAACAGGGTGATGGTCTGCCAAAGCGGCGGCAGCATATTGATGGAATAAAAGGTGCCGCCGAGGAAGGTCAGCGGGGTGACGATCAGCATGGGGATGATCTGCAGGCGCTCGAAGCTGTCGGCCCAGATACCGATGATAAAGCCAAACAGGCTGAAGGTGACGGCAGTAAGTAGCAGGAACGCGAGCATCCACAGCGGATGGGCGATTTCAAAAGCGACGAACAGGCGCGCGGTGAGCAGGGTAATCAGGCCCAGCACTACCGACTTGGTGGCGGCGGCGCCGACATAGGCGATCACCACTTCAATCCAGGAGATGGGGGCCGAAAGCACTTCGTAAATGGTGCCGGAATAGCGCGGCATATAAATGCCGAAGGAGGCGTTGGCGGTGCTCTCGGTCAGCAACAGCAGCATGATCAGGCCTGGCACGATAAAGGCGCCGTAACTGACGCCGTCAATTTCGACCATGCGCGAGCCAATGGCCGCGCCAAACACCACAAAATACAGCGCGGTGGAGATCACCGGCGAGGCGATGCTCTGCAGCAGCGTGCGCCAGGTGCGGGCCAGTTCAAAGTGATAGATGGCGCGGATGGCGTAGTAATTCATAGTGGACACCTTGATCATGGCGCAATCTCGTCAGTGCGGATTACGCACAAGATTGACGAATATCTCCTCCAGCGAACTTTGGCTGGATTGCAGGTCTTTGAAGTCTATGCCGTGAGTGCTAAGCCGGCGCAGCAACTCGGCGATACCGGTGTGCTGGTGCTGGGCATCAAAGGTGTAAGTGAGTTCGCTGCCATCGGCGGACAGTTCCAGTGGGTCAACGGCAAGTTCCGGTGGAATGGCAGCCAGTGGGCGCTGCAGCTGCAGTTTGAGCTGTTTTCGGCCCAGCTTGTGCATCAGCGCCTGCTTGTCTTCGGCGACGATCAGCTCGCCGCGGTTGATCACACCGATGCGATCGGCCATTTCCTCGGCCTCTTCGATGTAGTGGGTGGTGAGAATAACGGTGACGCCGCTGTCGCGCAGGCGGCGCACCGTGGCCCACATTTCCCGCCGCAGTTCCACATCGACACCGGCGGTGGGCTCGTCCAGAAACAGTATCTGCGGCTCGTGGGCCAGCGCCTTGGCAATCAGTACCCGCCGTTTCATGCCGCCAGACAGTTCCAGCACCCTGGAGCGGCGCTTTTCCCACAGGGAGAGTTCGCGCAATACCTGCTCGATATGGGCGGGGTCGGGCGGCTTGCCGAACAGGCCGCGGCTGAAGCTGACGGTGTCCCAGACCGGTTCGAAGGCATCCGTGATCAGCTCCTGTGGTACAAGGCCGATACGGGCGCGGGCGTGGCGGTAGTCGCGGATGATATCGTGACCGTCCACTTTCACGCTGCCGGCGCTGGGCGAGACGATGCCGCAAATGATGCTGATCAGGGTGGTTTTGCCGGCCCCGTTGGGACCAAGCAGGGCAAAGATCTCCCCCCGGTGAATATCCAGGTTGATGTTGTTCAGTGCCTGAAACCCGGAGGCGTAGGTCTTGCTGAGGTTGCGGATGGTGATGATGGCTGCCACGGAAACTCCCTGCCAACGCTTGTGATCAGCGACTCATTGTGCGGCTTTCGCTCCTCCTTGTCATCGGTGGTGTTGGCGCGCTGCGCTGACATTGCGGAAACGGGGCGGCGGATACTGACGCCGGGGCTTTGTCAGTGGCGGCGTGCTGATCTACTTTATGAAAAGAGTCATTGCTGGCTCGCACGAGACATTCACAAGGCATTGGACGACAGGAGCCGCTACTGCTAGCGGAATCAGGCCATGGGTGAGGAACAGCGGCATTATCTGGAAGCCGAATTGTATCGGCGTATTGCTGCCGATGAGGAGATATTTGACTTTATCCAGTCGGGTTCGCTCGACGGCCTGTGGTACTGGGATCTGGAGTCTCCTGATAACGAGTGGATGAACGCGAAGTTCTGGCAGCTGCTGGGCTATGACCCGGCCGAGAAAGCGCATAAGGCCAGTGAATGGCAGGCGCTGATTCACCCCGATGACCTCAAGACGATGACTGAGAATTTTCACGCGCACCTCGCCGATCCCAGCCACCCTTATGATCAGGTGGTGCGCTACCGACACCGGGACGGCTCAACGGTGTGGGTAAGGTGTCGCGGCATTGCCATTCGCGACGCCAATGGTAAACCGACGCGGATGCTGGGGGCGCATAACGACCTGACCGAGCTGAAACAGACCGAACTGAAATTGCGCGAGCAGGCGCAGGACATGCTGGCGCTGCAGAAAGAGTTGCGACAGCTGGCAAGCCATGACGACCTGACCGGATTGGCCAACCGCCGTGCCTTTCGTGAACGCCTGAACTGGCAGTTGGGAAATTCTCGCCGGCGCGGTGAGGCGGTGTCGCTGGTATCGATTGATTTGGATCGGTTCAAGGAAATTAATGATGAGCTGGGCCATCCAGAAGGCGATCGTGTACTGAGACTGGTAGCGGCGACGCTGGCCGGTACTGTGCGTGAGTCTGATTTGCTGGCGCGGGTGGGCGGCGAGGAATTTGTGGTGGTGTTGTCGGGAGCTGGGCGCTCGGGTGCGGTGATTGCGGCCGAGCGCTTTCGGGCCATGGTGGCGGAGCTGAGCTACAAAGGCAGGACAATCACAGCAAGCTGCGGCGTTGCCACCGCCAGTGGCGAAAGCATGGAAGGTGATCTCGAAGCCTGCGGCGCATCGTTGATAGAACGCTCTGACCGGGCGCTGTATATGGCTAAGCGCAAGGGTCGAAACTGTGTTGTGCATGTCGATGCGCCAAGTACTGGGGCGCTTGCCCGCGCCTTTAAACCCGGTGACAACGAGAGCCGGGTGTGAGCGATTTCAAGCGTTGGGAATGTGTGATCTGTGGCTTTATCTACGATGAAGCAGAGGGGCTGCCGGACGACGGCATTCCGCCGGGTACGCGGTTTGAAGACCTGCCAGACGATTGGGAGTGCCCGGACTGCGGGGCCAGCAAGTTTGATTTTGATCCGCTGGATGAATAGTTTTGCCCGCAACGCCAACAGCGCCTATGCGGGCCTAGCTGTGGGTGGCTGGCGATGCGGCGCGCTTCCGCGTAGGCCGGCTTAAGCGCAGCGTAGCCGGCAACGGCGAGGAAGCAGATTGCCCGCAACGCCAATTCGAGCGGATCACAATAGGCCGAGCTCCAGCCTGGCGGCGTCGGACATCATTTCACGGCTCCAGGGCGGGTCGAAGACGATTTCCACGCT
>JBFHRT010000012.1:0-15421 GCA_041591575.1 Spongiibacteraceae bacterium | reverse complement strand
TGCAATACAAAACCGAGCTTGTCACCGCCAAGCTGGGTCGTCAGGTGATCGCCTACGACGGTCACCGCTTTGTGGGGCACGTCGGCTGGCGCCAGGACCGCCAGACCTTTGATGCCGCGCGCATCGACCTGACCCCGGCCAAGGGACTGGTGCTGAGCTATAGCTATCTGGACCAGCGCAACCGCATCTTTGCCGAGGCGGCTGACCAGAATGCCAAGGACCACCTGCTCAACCTGTCGTATCAGACCCCGGTCGGCAAGCTGGTGGCCTACGGTTACCTGTTGGAAGTGGACAACGATACCGATAATGCCCTCGATACCTACGGGGTCAGCTTCAGCGGTTCCACCCCGGCCGGCGATGCCAAGTTGCTGTACACGCTGGAATACGCCAGCCAGGACCTGGAGGTTGAGGGGCAGCCCGATCGCGAGGCTGAGTATTTGCTGGCCGAGGGCGGCGTCAGCGTGGCAGGTATCACCGCTAAGCTGAGCTACGAGGTGCTGGGCTCTGACGACGGCCTCTACGGCTTCTCCACACCGCTGTCTACCCTGCACAAGTTTAACGGCTGGGCCGACACCTTCCTCAATACGCCCGCCGTCGGTCTGGTAGACGCCTATGCGACGCTCAGTACCAAGGCGCTGGGGGGCAAGCTGTCCGTCATCTACCACGACTACAGTGCGGATGAAGACAGCCCGACCCTGGATGATCTCGGTAGCGAGCTGAACGTGCTCTATGCCCGTAAGTTCGGTAAAAACTATAACGCCGGTATCAAGTATGCCGACTACTCGGCCGACGACTTTGGTGTCGACACCGAGAAGCTGTGGGTCTGGGTGGGCCTGAGTTTCTAAGCGCAGCGGCCCATCGGGCTCTGCTTACAGACTTCGGTGCCCGCCCCCGCAGGGCGCCGTTGCCACGGCCGCGCAATACGGCCGTTTTTATTGCTGCGCTTGCGGACCGCGCTGATGCAAGCTTATGCGGAGCTACATCGCTAAGTTAATAGCATGGGGCAGCGCCCGGCGAGGCCGCCGTTACTTGTCGCGGCCGGAGGCCGATAAGCCCTGCAGATAGCTCTCGGTGGCATCGGCCAGATCCTGTATCAGCGCGTCGTCGATGGCCTGGTCGGTCATCAGCGAGCGCAGTAGCAGTGGTCCCAGTGACATTTCGATGGCTCGCTGGTAGCCGCTGTCGCTGGGCAGCTCACCGCGCTTCACGGCGCGCTCGATAATGGCGCGGTACTGGCCGCCGCGCTCTCGCCAGTACTGATCGATCCACTCACCCAGCTGGCCTCGATCACGGCTGCCGGCGATCAGCCGGTTGATGGCGCGGCCTTTCGGGCTTTCAAAGTGTTCAGCGAAGCTGTGCAGCAGGCCCAGCAGATCGCCGCGCAGGCTGCCGGTATCCGGCAACTGTACCTGCGCGTTTTCCAGTTCGCCGATGGCCTCGCGCACCAGCACACCGAGTTCACCCCAGCGCCGGTACAGGGTGGTCTTATGCACCTGCGCGCGTTCGGCGATTTTCTCCATGCTCAAGGACTCGGCGCCCCCCTCAATCAGCAATGCCCAGGTGGCGTTTAGCACGGCGCTGCGCACGCGTGCACTGCGGCCGCCTGGGCGAGGGCTGGTGGGGAGGTTGCTACAGGGGCGCGTCTTGCTCATGGCGGCCATTATAGTGAGCGGGTACAGAAAGGCTATGCGGGCCTATTGTTAACGCACCTTAATGTTGCGTTAGTGCTGTGAAGCGTAGAATCGACGCCGTCGGTGGAAGGCTGCGCAGGTACGGTTGGGGCGTAAGTGACTACTTACCTTCGGTTTTTGCATTTTGCTGCGCGAGTTTATATGGCGGCTATAACTTGTACGTGCGCCGCGCCGGCTGCGCGGTGGTGACTGGGACCGCTATGGCGCTCAATGAGCGTTGAAAGATTTGTCTGCTGCCACTTTCAGCTGTGAGCCGGACGCGGACGAGCATGCCGATGCCTCGGCGCGTTCCATCAGGGGTCGGCTTTGCCGACCGGATAAATGTTATGACAGAGGACTTTTAGTCATGTTGAACAATGCATTTGACGGCAAGGTGGCCGTTATCACCGGCGGCGCATCCGGCATTGGCGCTGCCAGCGCTCGGCTGTTGCACGCTCAGGGCGCCAGCGTGCTGCTGGCCGATATCAATGACGAGCACGGTGAGGCGCTGGTTGCCGAGCTGGGCGCGCGCGCCCGCTATCAGCGCTGTGATGTCACCGATCCCGCCGCGTTGGAGCTGGCCTGCGCCAATGCCGTGGAACACTTTGGCAGCCTGCATATCCTGATCAATAGCGCCGGCCGCGGTAGCTTCGGAGAAACGCCCGAGATGCCCATCGAGGAGTGGAAGGCGGTGGTTGAAATCGACCTGCACGGCGTGTTCTACGCCTGCCGCGCCGCCATTCCCCATATGAAAAATGCCGGTGGCGGCAACATTGTCAATATCGCCTCGCTCAGCGGCATCCGTGCCGACCACGGATTCGGCCCCTACAACGCCGCCAAGGCGGCGGTGATCAATTACAGCCGCACGCTGGCGCTGGATCACGCCAAGCACGGCATCCGCGCCAACGCGGTGTGTCCGGGCTGGATAGATACGCCGCTGACGGCGCCGACTCGCGATATTGCTGCGGTGGCCGAGGCATGGACCAAAGCGATTCCGCTGGCTCGCGGCGGCAGCCCGGAAGAGGTGGCCAATCTGGTAGCGTTTCTGGCCTCGCCACTGGCCAGCTATATCACCGGCGCCACCATGGTGGTTGATGGCGGCCTCGGGGCCAGCAACAACCAGCCCAATCTCGGCGAGATCTTCGCACAACTTTAACCGGCAATTGGCGCGCCGCGACATTTTGTGCGGCGCGTCACAGATGGCACACTGGCTGAACGCGAGGCGAGCAGACAGCCAGGAGGTCATCGATGAGCACCGCGGCCAGCGAAGACAAGTGGTGGGAGAAGCTGCCGGGCGATATCGCCCAGCAGAGCGATCGCACCGAGTTGAATGACTATGCCTACCTGCGCATTGCCGCTACCGCTGCACTGGACCGGGTGGCGCGCACGGGGCTGGGGGCCATGGTGTGCACCGCGCTGGCGCCGCTGCTGCTGGTTCCTGGCGGTATTGAGCGCGAGCGCGAGCGCCTGCAGTTTTATCGCCGCTATGCCGACAAGGCCGACGTCGAAACCATCTTTCCCAAGCCGCCGGCGGTGGCGGTGCGTGAAGACAGCTCGCTGTGCGATGCGCTGAGCAGCCGGCTTTCGCGAGCCGGCATGATCCGGCGGCGGTTGTCCTTCGAGAGCCCCTTCCTGCCGCTGCAGCCAGCACTGCAGGAGGAGTACCTCAGCCACCGCAGCAACCGCCGTGCCCGCGCACTGCACTACCGCCACGCCGACGGCCCGCGGCCGACGCTGCTGTTTATGCACGGCCAGTCGCTGGACAGCTACCGCATCAACAGCTGGTGGTTTGAGCTGCCGGCCCTGTTTAGGCAGGGCTACGATATTCTGCTGGTGACCTTGCCCTTCCACGGCGAGCGCGCCGACCGCGGGCAGGTGGTCAGCGGCATCGGCTTTTACACCGGTGGCCTGGCGCGCACCAACGAGGCCATGCTGCAGGGTATCTGTGATGCGCGTGTGTGGCTGGACTTCCTGTTTGATTATGGCGCCCCCCAGGTGGGTGTTTCGGGGCTGTCGCTGGGCGGCTATCTGTCCGCGCTGCTGGCTTCTGTCGATGACCGTCTGGCCTTTGCCATTCCCAATTCGCCGGTGGTGGCGCCGGTGGACATGGCGCTGGAGTGGCAGCCAGTGGCGCCGCTGGCGAGGCTGCTGTTCAGAATCAGCGATTTCAATATCGGCGAGCTGCGCCACGGCATGGCACTGCACAGCCCGTTGACCTTCCGCCCGCGGCTGCCGCCCGAGCGCCTGTTTATCATCGGCGGCGCCGGCGACCGCTTTACCTCACCACGCTTTGTGCGCCTGCTACACGAGCACTGGCAGGGCAGTCGCCTGCACTGGTTTCCCGGCAACCACATCCTGCACCTGCAACAGGGTGAGTACCTGCGGGAAATACGCAACTTTATCGACCAAAGCGTGTTCGCAGGGTCAATGTAACGTGGCGGCGGTCGCGATAGAATGCCCCCTAACATGCGTGGCTCACATTTAGCGGCTCATGATGAATGGTGACAGCCGGTCGCGATCACAGGGAGTACAGGGACTGACAGATGCTTGAGACTATTTCGACACCACTGGAAGCGAGTTTGTCGCTGCTGGAAACACCCAGCACACCGATGCACGTCGGCGCGCTGATGGTGTTTCGCAAGCCCAAATCCGCAGGCGCCGACTACGCACAGTCACTGGCCGGCAAAATGCGTGCTGCCACCACTGTTGCCTCGCCCTGGAAGCGTTGCCTGAAGCCCGGTGTCACCGGGCGCCTGCACGGCCAGTGGCGGGAAATCGAGGAGGTGGATCTGGATTACCACTTCCGTCAGTCAGCGCTGCCCGAACCCGGCGGTGAGCGCGAGCTGGGTGTGCTGGTGTCGCGCCTGCACAGCCACCCACTGGACTTCAACCGACCGCCCTGGGAGTGCTACCTGATCGAAGGGCTGTACGACAACCAGTTTGCCCTGTACCTGAAGCTGCACCCGACACTGCTGGACGAACTCGGCGGCATGCGCTTGGTGCAGGCCTATCTCGCCGGCAACTCCCGCCGGCGCAACGCACCGCCGCCGTGGTCGCTGCCGGCTGTAACGCCAGACAGGATCAACGGTGATGCCGGCGATTTCTGGCAGCGTGCCGGTCACAGTGCGCGCCAGCTCGGCACGCTAGGCCGTGCGCTGGGCCGTGTGCTGCGCGCGCAGGTGAAACCGGACGCACTGGCCGCGCCCTACACCGCGCCGCGCTCGGTGCTAAATGGTCGCATCAATCGCCAGCGCCGGGTCGCCACCCAGCGCTACGAGCTGGAGCGCTTGCAGCGTGTCGCCGAGCAGGCCCACATCGACCTGGACACCCTGCTGCTCTATCTCTGTGGCAGTGCGCTGCGTCGTTTCCTCAAGGAGTACAACGCGCTACCCGATGAGTCGCTGATTGCCGCGGTGCCCCAGAGCCTGCAGGCCGGCGAACCCGCCGAGCGCGTGGCCGACGCCTTCAACCCCTTGATGGTGAGTCTGGGCACCGAGTATGCCGATCCGCGCAGGCGACTGGCGGAAATTCAGCGCTCGCTGCATGCCGGTCAGCAGCACCTGCGCACGCTGCCATCGACGCTGCTGCAGTCCTATACCCTGACCACCGCGCTGCCCTTCCTGGCCGGGCAGCTGGCGGGCGTCAATCAATGGCTGCCGGCCATGTTCAACCTCGGTGTGGTCAGCCTGCATGGTCCTGATCAGCCGCTGTACCTCAACAGTGCCAAGCTGGAGGCGATCTACCCGATCTCCATGCTGACCCAGGGAGCGGCGCTGAACATCAGCTGCATCCGCTACGCCGGCACCCTGAATATCGGTTTCACCGGTGCCCGCGAAACCCTGCCACGGCTGCAGCGCATTGCCGTGTACATGGGGCTGGCACTGGAAGAGCTGGAAGCGCAGTTGGCCGACCAGCAGCACGATAAGGGCGGCGCACAAGAAAAGGAACAAGGCCATGAATGATCTCGTTAAACGCGCCTTGGACCAGGCGCTGGCACTGAACCAGCGCACCGCGCGCGGCATGGAGAATGGCTTTGACTGGCTGTTCCGCCGCAGCACCCTGATCAAGTCCGGTCACACCTGGTTCGAGCTGGTATACGACGGCGACCCCATGGCGGTGCGCTACTACGGCCTGCCCGAGGAAGACGAGATCCAGCTGGTGGACGGCTCGCGCCTGCCGATCCAGCGCGAGCAGCAGCCGATACCGCTGGTGCTGGTGCCGCCGCTGGGCGTCACCACGGAGACCTTCGACCTGATGCCCCAGCGCAGCCTGGTGCGCTACATGGCCGCGCGTGGTTTTCGCACCTACCTGGTGGACTGGGGCAAGCCCAAGAAGGCCCACGCCCACCTAGGCATGAAGGACTACGCGAATGAGATGATGGGCGAAGCGCTGGCGGCGATCCGCAAGCACAGCGGCAGCGAGCAGCTGTCGCTGATGGGCTGGTGTATGGGCGGGCTGCTGTGCCTGCTGCACCAGGGCCTGGTGCAGGACCAGCGCATCCGCAACATCGTCACCGTGGCCAGCCCCATCGACCTGCGCGGGGGTGGCATTGTCGCCGGCGTCGCCCAGGCGCTGAATGCGCCGGCTCAGCTGGTGCGCAAATACACCGATTTTCGCCTGCACCTGACCAACCCGGCGCTGCTGCACGCGCCGCCCTGGGTGACCACCCTGGCCTTTAAACTCACCGACCCGCTGAGCAGCGTCACCACCTATTGGGACCTGATCACCCGCCTGTGGGACCGGGAGTTTGTCGAGTCTCACTCCACTACCTCGGACTACCTCAATCACATGCTGCTCTATCCCGGTGGCGTGGTTCAGGACATGGCGATCAAGGTGGGCGTGGACAACAAGCTGGCGAGCGGCAAGATCGACATCGGCGATGGCCTTGCCGAACTCGACAAGATCCGGTCTTCGATGCTGGTGTTTGCCGGCGCCACCGACTCCCTGGTGCCCGCCGCCATTGCCGAGAAAATCATCGACATTGTCGCCAGCAGCGACAAGGAATTTCGCGTGGTGCCTGGCGGCCATATGGGCGTGATCCTGGGCAGCAAGGCGCAGCAGGCGGTGTGGGAAAGCACCGCCCAGTGGCTGGAGTCGCGCAGCGGCGACTGACGACCGAGCGGTTTATTACGGTGGATTGGCTGTGCTAGTTTGCGCAGCCGCATCATTGTAATTGGCACAACCGCTGCCCAGGAGTTCGCCATGCCCGTTGTTTTACCTCTGCTGTTGCTTGCAGCGCTGCTGGTCGCGTTGCCGGCGCGGGCGGCCTTTGACTTTGCGCTGGTGGGGGATTTTCCCTACACCGCGCGCGAAGAGGCAATGGCGGAAAAGCTGATCGGCGACATTCGCAGCCAAACTGAACTGGCCTGGGTGCTGCACCTGGGTGATATGCGCGGCAGCGACATCGGTGACTGCTCAGACGCCTTTTACGCCAACCGCCTGCAACTGTACCGGAAATTCGGGCACCCCTTCGTGTTCACTCCCGGCGACAACGACTGGCTGGACTGTGCCGAGCCTTCGGTGGAGCGACTGGCGGCGTTGCGCCGAATCTTTTTCGATGACGCCGGCAATGGCCTGGAACAGGAAGTCCAGGCCCGGCGCGAAGGCTTTGCCGAGTTCGTCGAGAACCGGCGCTGGCAGCGCGAGGGCGTGATGTTCGCCACCGTGCATCTGCTCAACCCCAGCTTCAACCCCTTTATTGGCGCCGCCGCCGACGCCGCCTACCGCGATCAGCTGCGCGCCGCTAAAGCCTGGCTGGACGAGACCTTTGCCGAGGCGGGGAGGGCAGGGGCGAAAGCGGTGTTTATCGCCATGCAGGCCGACCTGTGGCCGCTGACCGGGCTGCCCAGGGCGATGCGCCTCACCGCGCCGGGCGGCCTGCAGGTGATGGCGCCGCTGCGCCCCTTTGCCGACGCCTTGCGTCAGCACGTGATCACCTTCGGTCGGCCGGTGGTGGTGGCCAATGGCGACACCCACTATTTCCGCATCGACAAGCCGCTGTTCGATGCCAACCTCAACCCGATAGAAACCTTTACCCGGGTGGAAAGCTTCGGCAGCCCGCTGTCACACTGGGTGCGGGTGAGTGTAGACCCCGAGCGCCCCGAGGTGTTCAGCTTCCGCCAGGAGATTGTCGAGGCCAACGTCTTCACCGCGCAGATTCCCGGCCAGGCGCCGCCGCCGGCCTACGTGCCGCGGCACACCCCTTGGCTGCTGGAGGCGCTGGCCGCAGCGCGCCGGGCCGAACCCTATCTGGCAGTGTTCGGCTTCGCCTGTGCACTGCTGTTGTTGTTGCGACTACTGCGCCGGCTGTTGCGCCGCCGCTGAGCATCTGCGGTATCCCTGCGCGCTGCTGCTAATCTAAGTAGTAGTGATGGATCGGGGAGCAGGGCGTATGACAACGCCACAGTTTCAACCAGGCGAGAATATCGCCGTCAAAGTTCCGGCTCACGAATACCGGGCCACCGTCGCCTTCTACCGCGATGTGCTGGGTCTGGCTGCGCTGGGCGAGACCGATGGGGGGGCGAGCACGCGCTTTCAGTTTGGTGAAAAAATCTTGTGGGTTGATCGCGTAGAGGCGCTCAGCCAGGCCGAGATCTGGCTGGAGATCATCACTGACGACATTGAGGCCGCGGCGCACCATTTTGACAGCGCCGACTGTGCCCGCTGCGACGCCATCGAAGCGTTGCCCGCAGGGATGAAAGCGTTTTGGATCGCCGCCCCCGGCAATCTGATCCATCTGGTGGCGGAGGCGACCGGGAATAACTAGCGCCGCGCTGGCGAATTTGGCGCATGGGGTGCAGTACCATTCAATGCCAGGGACCTAGGCGTTACTGCCGATAATCGGCTGCTGTCTTAGGTCCTGCCATTTTTCCAAATAAAGTTTCATCACCCGCTGACCTGCCACTGTCATAGCCGGCCGCCGGCTGTTTCGAGACTTGTCCCTTTTTTTGCCGAGACACCCCGGTGGGCACAAGCTCTAATAGCCACGCGTTTTGCACGCTTACACCTGCTCGGCCAGCGCCGTTTGTTGGTGAGGTGTTGCGGTGAGCTGGGATAGGCAGCGGATACTCGGGTGGGAGGGTTGTGATGATTACATGGTTAACGCAGGTTTATTAAATAATATACATTGATTTACTTTATCGCAGGCGCTGTGTTAGCTTAGGGCCGTCATTACAAATATTGACGAGGTTGCCACCGTGACGGCGATGCCTGAAAAGCTTGTATTCGATCCATACGCTCACGAGGTGCACGACGATCCCTATCCCTGGTATGCGCGCCTGCGCGAACAGGAGCCGGTCTATTACCACGCCGAACACGGCTTCTGGTTGCTGACCAAGTGGGAAGATTGTTTTGCCGCCTTCCGCGACTTCAAGACGTTCAGCAGCATCAACGGCCCGGCGCTGGAAGCCGAGCAGAACGCCAATGCGGTCTACCCGATGTTCATCAGCATGGACCCGCCCAACCACACCCGCATCCGCAAGCTGCTGTCACCGCTGATGGTGCCAGAGCGCATTGCCCGGCTCGAGGACTACACCCGCAACAAGGCGCGCGAGTTGCTGGCCAGGCACTTGCCCAGCGGTCGCATGGACCTGATTAAGGATTTCAGTGCCATCCTGCCGATGGACGTGATTTCCACCATGATTCACGTGCCGGCAAGCGAGCAGGACACCGTGCGCGACTGGGTGGACGATCTGATCTATCGCGAGGACGGCCAGTTCGGCCTCAGCGAGCGCAACATCGATGCCTACCTCAGCTTGGGCCAATACTTCGACGAGCTGGCGCGGCAGTTGGCGGAGAAGCCCCACAACCCCGATGATATGTTCAGTTGCGTGTTGCAGGCCGAACGCGACGGCAAGATCAATCACGACGATGTCATCGGTTTCGGCATCCTGTTGGCCGTCGCCGGTAATGAGACCACCACCAAGCTGATTGGCAATATGGGCTTTCGTCTGTGGCAGCACCCGCAGCAGCGCCAGCTGCTGGTGGACGACCCGTCGCTGATTGCCAGCGCGGTGGAAGAGACGCTGCGATTTGACGGCTCCACCCAGATGATCGGCCGCACTGTGATGAAAGACATTGAGATCCGTGGCCGCCAGCTCAAGGCCGGTGACCGGGTGGGGCTGTGCATCATTGCCGCCAGTCGTGATGAAGCGCGCTACCCGAACGCGGAGAGCTACGACGTCACCCGCGGTGCCCGCGACCACATGGCTTTCGGTGCCGGTGTCCATTCCTGTCTGGGTGCGGCGCTGGCGCGGATGGAAGTGCGGGTCTGCTTTGAAGAAATTCTCAAAGTCATGCCCGAGTACCAGCTGGACATGGCAGCATCCGACCGCACCCACAACCCCAATGTGCGCGGCTACACCACCCTGCCGATGCACTTCGCACCGGTTGGCGCGTAACGGCCAGAGGAGGAGGGCAATCCATGACAATTGCAGCGGGCTACATCGGGCTGGGCAATATCGGCAAACCGATGTGCGAAAACCTGGTCAGGAAGCGGGCCGAAAACGGTCTCAAGGTGTATGTGTACGACGTGATGCCCGAGCCGGTGCAGGAAATGGTCGCGCTCGGTGCTGTCGCCGCTGCCAGCGGTCGTGAGATCGCCAAGACCTGTGACCTTGTTGGATTGTGTGTGCGCCACGATGGTGACGTTGACGACCTGCTTTACGGTGAAGACGGCATGCTGGTCAACGGCCGCCAGGGCGCGATCATCGCCATACACAGCACCGTGACCCGCGACAACATCCTGCGCTGGGCGAAAGATGCGGCCGAGTACGGCATCCACGTGATTGACGCGCCCATCACCGGCGGAGCAGCGGGCGCGGCGGAAGGCGCCTTGTGCATCATGGTGGGTGGCGACGACAGCGTCATCGAGCGCGCCAGCCCGATGTTTGCCGGCACCAGCAAAGCCGTGGTGCACGGCGGCGCGCTGGGCAGCGGCATTGTACTGAAGCTGGCCAATAACCTAATCACCTATACGGCGTTCACCGCCTGCAGCGAAGCGGTGGCGCTGGTGAAAAATGCCGATGTGGATCCGGAGCGCTTGTACGAGGTCGGTAAGGTCAACGGCGTGATCACGCCTTCCGGTCAGCAATTCATTAGCGCGCGAGAAGGGCTGCTGGCGGGCTGTACGCCGGAGCAGATGGACGAGATTTTCGGCCCCTTTGCCGGGCTCGGTGAGAAAGACCTAGGTCACGCGCTGGCGCTGGCTGGCCAGCTGCGTATCACGCTGCCGGTAACGCAGCAGGTTCGCACCGGCATCCGCAGCACTTTCCTGCAGGGCGTTTTGCCCGACAACGGCTCTGGGGAATAACAGGAGAACAACATGACTCAGCCTGACTACGGCGAACAGCGTCTATTTATCAACGGCGAACTGCGCGATGCCGAAAATGCTCGCGTCTATGACAATTTCAGCCCCGTGACCGAAGAGAAGGCCGGCGTCGCCGCCGATGCCAGCCTGGTCGATGCTGAAGCGGCGTTGTCGGCAGCCCGCAACGCCTTTGACAACAGTGAGTGGTCGCGCGACCACGCCTTCCGTGCCAAGTGTTTGCGTCAGTTTGTCGATGGTCTGAACAAGCACATTGATGCGCTGCGCGCGGCCACTGCAGCGGAGACCGGTTCCACCCAGTTCTTTATCAACGGCCCACAGTGCGACGGCCCGGTGGCGATGGCCAGCTGGCCCATTGATTACCTGGAGCAGTTCCAGTGGCAGCGCGATATCGGCGAGTACGAGGTGATGGGCATTCGCAGCCGCCGCCTGATTCAGAAGGAAGCGGCGGGGGTGGTGGCGGCGATCTCGCCGTGGAACTTCCCCAACCAGATCAATCTGGCCAAGTGCATGCCGGCGCTGGCCGCCGGCTGCACCGTGGTGCTCAAATCAGCGCCAGACACACCGTGGACGGCGGCGCTGCTGGGCCGCGTCGCCGCCGAAACCGAGATGCCGCCGGGGGTGTTCAACGTGCTCACCGCATCCGATCCGGCGGAGATCGGCCATTTTCTCAGCAGCGATCCGCGCGTCGATGTGGTGTCCTTCACCGGTTCCACTGCAGTGGGCAAGCAGGTCATGAAGAACGCTGCCGACACAGTGAAAAAAGTATTTCTGGAGCTGGGTGGCAAGTCGGCGATGGTGGTACTGGAAGATGCCGATCTGGGCAGTGCACTGTTCGGCGCGCTGTCGGTGTGCGCGCACTCCGGTCAGGGCTGTGCCATTACCACCCGATGCCTGGTGCCGCGCAGCAAACTGAGCGAAGCCGAGGAGCTGCTGCAGGCCTACTTTGGCGGCATGACCATTGGCAGTGACGACACCAGCGGCGAAATGGCCGGCCCGCTGATCAACAGGCGCCAGTACGAACGAGTGCTGGCCTATATCGATAAAGGTAAGGCCGAAGGCGCCAAACTGATCGTCGGCGGTGGCCGTCCGGCACATCTCGACAAGGGTTACTTTGTCGAGCCCACCGTGTTCAGCGAGGTGAGCAATGACATGACCATCGCTCGTGAGGAAATCTTCGGGCCGGTGCTGGCGCTGATTCCCTATGACAGTGAGGAAGAGGCGCTGCAGATCGCCAACGACTCCGATTATGGCCTGTCCGGCGCGGTGTACTCCGCCAGTGAGGAGCGCGCAATGGCATTCGCACGCTGCCTGCGCACCGGCACGGTAAACATCAACGGCGGCAACTTCCTCGGCCCTGACGCGCCCTTCGGCGGTTACAAGCAGAGCGGCATCGGCCGTGAAATGGGTCCCGAGGGCTTCGAGGAATACCTGGAAACCAAAACCTTGGCGATCGCAGTATGAGTATGACCATCGAGGACAACGTCTATTTGGTGACTGGCGCCTCCAGCGGCTTTGGTCTGGCGATCAGTCGCGCGCTGGTGACCGCCGGCGCGCGGGTTGGGCTGATGGCGCGCAGCGCCGACAAGCTCGAGGCGGCGTTGGCGCAGCTGGATGCTGAGCGTGTATTGGCATTGCCCGCCGACGTTGCCGATTCGGCGGCGGTGAGTGCGGCGGTGGAAAGCTTGCAGGGCCACTTCGGCCGTCTCGACGGCGTGGTCAACAACGCCGGTGTGGCGCGGCCGGGCACCACTGAGAGCTACAGCGACGCCGAAATCCAGCAGCAGCTGCAGGTCAATATCGCCGGCGTGCTGCACGTGTGCCGGGCGGCGATTCCTCTGCTCAAAGACTCGCCCAATCCGCGCATCGTCAACATCAGCTCGGCCAGTGCGATCCATCACGACGAGATGCTGCACCTGTCGCTGTACGCCGCCAGCAAGGCGGCGGTGGAGCGCCTCAGCCGCGACCTGCGGCGCGAGATGCAGGCCTATGACATCGGCGTCACCGTCTTGCGACCGGGCGCAGCGATGACCGATTTCGCCGCCGGCTGGGACGTGAGCAAGCTCAAGCGGGGTATGGATGCTTGGCAGCAGCGCTGCGGCGCTTACATGGACACGGGCATGGAGGCCGGGCATGTGGCCGAGTCGGTGCTGTTCTGCCTGGGCATGGATCGCGGCGTGTCGGTCGACTTGCTAGAGCTGCGGCCCAATCATCTTACTGAAAAATTCCAGTTTTAGCGGGAGGCTGTGATGGCAACTGTCACCTATGTAGAGCACGACGGCACCGAACACATGGTGGATGTCGAAGACGATATGAGCCTGATGGAGGGTGCCACCCTAAACATGGTGCCGGGGGTGGAGGGCATCTGCGGTGGTATCTGTTCCTGTGCCACCTGTCACTGTTATATCCCAAATGAGTGGCAGGACAAGCTGCCGCCCATCAGTAGGGGCGAAGAAGCAATGCTGGAATCTGCCTCCGGGCGCAAGCCCAACAGCCGGCTGGGCTGCCAGATTGCAATCAGCGCACAGCTGGAAGGTCTGCGCGTGGAATTGCCCGCCGAACAGGGCTAACTGCTGATAGGCCAGCCGTGCTGGGAACGCTTTGGCGTCTGTCTCCCGTCTCCCGTCCAGCATCTTGCGTGTATTAGAGGAGGAATACCCTATGAACGACATACTCGGATACCAGAACAAAAGCGTCGTGATCACGGGCGCCGCTTCCGGCATGGGCGCCGCCGCCACCGAACTACTGATTGAGGCCGGCGCCAGGGTCTACGCGCTGGACATCGGCGAGGTCAGTGCGCCGGTAACCAAGGCGCTGCGAGTGAACATTATGGACAAGGCCTCCATCGACGCCGCGATCAAGGAGCTGCCTGATGAGATTTACGGCCTGTTCAACTGCGCCGGCGTGCCGCACCCGCCAACCCCGGTCTACGAGACCGTGATGATTAATTTCGTCGGCCTGCGCTACCTCACCGAGCGGTTGTTACCCCGGATCAGTAGTGGCGGGGGTGTCGCCTCCATCGCCTCCACCGCCGGCATGGGCTGGAAAGCCAATCTGGAAAAAGTGCAGGAATTCCTGGCGCTGGACGACTTTGAAGCGGCATCAAGCTGGCTCAAAGCAGAAAACGATCTGGGCGCTGCCGATGCCTATGGTTTTTCCAAGCAGTGCATTATCGTCTACACCCAGCAGAAGGCCGGCGAGCTGGCCAGGCAGCACAAGCGGATCAACTGCATCGCGCCGTCGCCGACCCAGTCGGCTTTTATGGACAACCTCAACGCCGCCGGCATCGGCAAGGACGTCACCAGCCTGTTCTGCCCCAGCAACGGCGACTTCGCCAGCGGCGCCGACATGGGCCACGCCCTGGTGGCTATCAACAGTCAGCTCGGCCGTTTTATCAGCGGCTGCAATATCCCGGTGGACTACGGCTACTGCGCTGAAGTAGGCATGGGCCAGCGCGACAACCTGCTGGGTATTTCCGTTTAATCTGTGAAGGAGTCCGTCTCGTGTCCGATTACCCGAATCGCGATAAAGGCATCGAACTGTTCAGCGAAGTCTACTGCGGCGACCTGCCGCAGCCGCCTGCCGAGGGCGAAGACCGCTTTTTCGACTTTATGCTGAACAGCCTGTTCGGCGAACTCTGGGCTAACACCGACACCCTTAGTATCCGCGATCGTCGCCTGCTGCTGCTGGGCGCCATCGCCGCCCAGGGTGAAGACATGACCTTTACCATTCAGGCGCGTTCGGCCTACAAGCGCGGTGAGCTGGATGAGCAGCAGCTGGAGGAGGCGGTGCTGTTCCTCACCCAGTACGTCGGCTATCCGCGCGCTTCGAAAATGCGCATGGCGTTGATGGGCATGCTGGCCGAGATGAAAAAGCAGGCCGAGCGCGAGGAGGGATTGTGAGGAGGGCCTGGGTGAAGCACGGCATTCTCAGGTCAGTCATCCCTGCTCGTAGCGTTTTTCGTATGGCCGCGATGAGAGCCCCGTGCTGGTCCTGCTGCCTGACCTGTTCCGATAGGGTGCGAGGACGTACTGGCGGCCGAGTGCTTGTGAGCAGCGTAACTGACTGAAATAACAGAAAATCGGCTTTTTCGACTATTGATATTGAGCCTGGCTGGTGGCTTTGGTATATTACCGCACCTCGCGACCCAGCAGGGTCGTTCGAGTCGTGTCGGAGTGTAGCTCAGCCTGGTAGAGCACCGTCTTCGGGAGGCGGGGGTCGGAGGTTCAAGTCCTCTCACTCCGACCATTTTCATCTCTTTCCCGCATTTCCCCCGTATTCCCTTAGTCCTGCGTCTTGCGATTACTGCAGCCGGTCAGTTCTGGCCGCCATGATGAAATCGGTCTTGTGCAGGCCGCGAATCTTGTGGGTCCACCAGGTCACGGTGGTAGCTCCCCACTCGGTGAGCAGTTCTGGGTGGTGACCC
>JBFHRT010000011.1:0-15763 GCA_041591575.1 Spongiibacteraceae bacterium | reverse complement strand
TTTTCCCCGCCTGCTGCGCCAGCGCCCAGGCCACATGTTCGCGCACCAGTGCCGAGGGGTGGTCGGATCGCGCCTGCAGCGCCGCCAGCACCGCCTCGCTGCGCGGCGCATTGCCCAGCGCCACCGCGATATTGCGCAGCCAGCGCTCGTAGCCGACCCGGCGCAGTGGCGAGCCCTCGCTGCGCTGCAGGAATTCTTCTTCGCTCCAGCCGAACAAATCCACCAGCTCGGCATCGGCGAGGCCGTGGCGGGGCTGGAAGCCGGCCTCGTCGCTGAGCGTCGCAAACTTGTTCCAGGGGCAGGCCAGCTGGCAGTCGTCGCAGCCGAAGATGCGGTTGCCCATGGGCGCGCGCAGTGCCTCGGGGATGCTGCCCTTGAGTTCGATGGTGAGGTAGGAGATGCAGCGGCGCGCGTCCACCTGGCCGGGGGCGACGATGGCGCCGGTGGGGCAGATGTCCAGACAGGCGTGGCAGCTGCCGCAGTGACCAGTTTCCTGGGGCGGGTCCAGCGGCAGTGGAATGTCGGTATAGATTTCGCCCAGGAAAAACCAGGAGCCGACCTTGGGGTTGATCAGCATGGCGTTCTTGCCGATCCAGCCCTGCCCGGATTTTTCCGCCAGCCCCCGCTCCAGCACCGGCGCACTGTCGACAAAGGCGCGGAACTGGCTGCCGGCGCGCTCGCCGATGCGCTTGGCCAAGTTGGCCAGGCGCTTGCGCAGCAGTTTGTGGTAGTCGCGCCCCAGCGCGTAGCGCGCCACATAGGCCTTGTTGGCATCGGCCAGCACCGCCTCGCTGTGCTCGCCGCTGTCGCTCAGGTAGTCCATGCGCGCGCTGATCACCCGCAGGCTGCCCGGCAGCAGCGCCTCGGGATTGGCGCGCAGCTCGGCGTGCTCGGCCATAAAGCCCATCTCGCCGTGAAAGCCCTTCGCCAGCCAGGCGCGCAGGTGCTCGCCGTGGGCGCTGACATCAGTGTCGGTGATGCCGATATGGGCAAAGCCCAGCTCGGCGCCCCAGCGGCGGATGTCGTTGGCCAGGCGTTGCAGTTCCTCCGCGGTCGGCGGTGACGAATGCTGGTGGGAGCTGTCAGAGATTTCGGCCATGGGGCTGATCGCGGTGCGTCTGGCGCGCTATGATAGGCCCACCATTTTGCCAGATTTTCCACTCCGGGACCGATTCCTTCATGTTGCACTGCACCGACGCCCTGCCCGATGCCCTGTACACCGCCAGCGCGGTGCGCGAACTGGACCGCCGCGCCATCGAGGAGCAGGGCATCGCCGGCATTCGCTTGATGAAGCGTGCAGGCCGTGTCGCCTTCGCCAAGCTCTGCGCGCGCTGGCCCGAGGCCGAGCACATTCATGTGTTCTGCGGCACCGGCAACAACGGTGGCGACGGCTATGTGGTGGCGGCGCTGGCGGCCGAGAGCCGGCTGCCGGTGACGGTGTACCAGGTGGGCGATGCGCAGAAGCTGGCCGGCGATGCGCTGCGCGCCCGCGACTACGCCGTCGCCGCCGGCGTGACCATGGCGCCCTGGACGCCGGGCACAGAGCTGAGCGCCGGTGTGGTGGTGGATGCGCTGCTGGGCACCGGCCTGAGCGGCGAGGTTCGCCCGGCCTTTGCCGAGGCCATCGCCGCCATCAATGCCAGCAGCCTGCCGGTGCTGGCCATCGATATTCCCTCGGGCTTGTGCAGCGACAGCGGCCGCCGCCTGGGTACGGCCGTGGCCGCCGACTGCACCGTCAGTTTTATCGGCCTCAAGCGCGGCCTGCTCACCGGCGAGGCGGTCGACTGTGTCGGCGAGCTTGGCTTCAGTGAGCTGGGTGTGGACGGCAATGTCTACGCCCAGGTGGAGCCCTCGGTGGCCTTGATCGGCCCCGGCGATGCGGCGGCGGCCTTGCCGCGGCGGCCGCGCTCCAGCCACAAGGGCCACTGCGGCCACGTACTGGTGGTGGGCGGCGACCACGGCATGGCCGGCGCGGCGATACTGGCGGCAATGAGCGCGGCGCGGGTGGGTGCCGGACTGGTGTCTTGCGCCAGCCGTCCCGAGCATGTGGCCGCGCTGTTGGCTAACGTTCCCGAAGTGATGGCCTGCGGCGTCAATTCCGGTCAGGACCTAGAGCCGCTGCTGGCGCGGGCCAGCGTGGTGGTGATCGGCCCCGGTCTGGGCCGCGGCCCCTGGGGCCAGCAGCTACTGCAGCGGGTGCTGGCCAGCGAGCTGCCGCTGGTGGTGGACGCCGACGCCCTTAACCTGATCGCCGCCGGCAGCGCCGGTAGCACTAGCGCGGTACCGCGGCACAACTGGATTCTCACTCCGCACCCGGGCGAGGCCGCGCGCCTGCTGGACAGCGACAGCCGCACCGTACAGGCGGACCGCTTCGCCGCGGTCGAGGCCTTGCGCCAGCGCTGGGGCGGCGTCGCCCTGCTCAAGGGTGCGGGCAGCCTGGTGGCGGGCGAGAACGGCCTCGCGCTCAGCCCCTGTGGCAATCCCGGTATGGCCAGTGGCGGCATGGGCGATGTGCTCAGCGGCGTGCTCGGCGGGCTGCTGGCCCAGGGCTTAGAGCTGGAGAGTGCGGCGCGGGTGGGTTGCTGGCTGCACGGTCGCGCCGCCGACCTGGCCAGTCTGGACGGTGAGCGCGGCCTGCTGGCCAGCGACCTGCTGCCGCAGTTGCGTCGCCTGGTGAACGCACTGTGAGCGCTGATACCGAGCAGACCTGGCTGCTAGAAAACGAGGCCGCCACCGTCGACTTCGGCCGCGCCCTGGGCGAGGCTGCCGCGGCCGGTGCGGTGATCTATCTCGATGGCCACCTCGGTGCCGGCAAGACCACCCTGTGCCGCGGCGTGCTGCGCGCCTTCGGCCATGCCGGCGCGGTCAAGAGCCCCACCTACACCCTGGTGGAGCCCTACGAGCTGGATGCAGCCACGGTCTATCACTTCGACCTCTACCGGCTGGGCGAGCCCGAGGAGCTGGAATACATGGGGGTGCGCGACTACTTTGATGGCCATTCGCTGTGCCTGGTGGAGTGGCCCCAGCGCGGCGCCGGCGTTTTGCCCTCGGCCGACTTAACCGTTAGCATGGTCGCCCAGGGCGGTGGCCGCCGCCTCAGCCTGCAGGCGCACAGCCCCCGCGGCGAGGCCATCGCCGCCACTTTGGCCGGACAATAACAGATGCTGAAACGAGTCCTCATCGCGCTGCTCGCCCTGCTGGCGCTGCCGCTGCAGGCGGCGGAAATTCGCGACCTGCGCCTGTGGCGGGCGCCGGATCACACCCGCGTGGTGTTTGATCTGTCGGGGCCAGTGGAGCACCGTATTTTTGCCCTGGCCAATCCGTACCGGGTGGTGGTGGATATCGACGGCGCCACCCTCAAGACCTCTCTCGACAAACTCGATTTGCAGGGTAGCCCCATCGTCGGCCTGCGCCATGCCGCCAAGCCTAACAGCCAGCTGCGGGTGGTGTTCGACCTCGGTGCCGAAGTGCAGCCGCGCAGTTTTCTGCTGGCTGCCAGCGGCGAGCTGCACGACCGCCTGGTACTGGATTTCTACGACCAGCAACAGCGTCCGCAGGTGGTCAAACGCGCCACTGATATCGCCGCCAAGCAGCGCGATGTGATCATTGCCATCGACGCCGGCCACGGCGGCGAGGACCCCGGCGCCATCGGCCCCGGGCGCCTGCGTGAGAAAGACGTGGTGCTGGCCATCGCCAGTGAACTCAAGGCCCTGTTCGACGCCCAACCCGGCTACAAGGCGGTGATGGTGCGCGGCGGCGACTATTATGTGGGGCTGCGCAAGCGCCGCGATCTGGCGCGCGCTGCCCAGGCCGACCTGATGCTGTCGGTGCATGCCGATGCCTTCAAGAATGCCAATGCCTCCGGCACGTCGGTGTATGCACTGTCCAAGCGCGGCGCCACCAGCGCCTCCGCCGGCTTTCTTGCTCAGCGCGAAAACAGCGCCGACCTGGTGGGCGGTGTCAGCCTGTCCGACAAGGACGACGTGCTCGCCGGCGTGCTCACCGACCTGTCGATGACCGCCAGCCTGGAGGCCAGCCTCAGCATCGGCGATCGCGTGCTGTCGGAAATGGGCAAATTTGCCAAGCTGCACAGCCGGCGGGTGGAACAGGCCGCCTTCGCGGTACTGAAATCGCCAGACATTCCCTCCATCCTGGTGGAGACCGGCTTTATCTCCAACCCCGGCGAGGCGCGCAAGCTCAAGACCCGCAGCTACCAGCGGCGCATGGCGCGGGCGATCTTCAACGGCGTCGACGATTACTTCCGCGCCAGCCCGCCACCGGACACCTACCTGGCGGCGCTCAAGCGCGGCGAGCTGCGCCCGCGCCAGCACGTCATTGTCAGCGGCGACACCCTGTCGGAGATCGCCAAGCGTTACAATGTCAGCGTGTCGGCGCTGCGCCGTGAAAACGGTCTCAGCGGCAGCACCATCCGCGTCGGCCAGACGCTGCTCATTCCCACAACCTGATTACAGATCTGCATGTCCCGCATACAACTACTCAACCCCCGCCTGGCCAACCAGATTGCCGCAGGTGAGGTGGTGGAACGCCCGGCCTCGGTGGTCAAGGAACTGCTGGAAAACAGCCTGGACGCCGGCGCCCAGCGCATTGATGTCGAGGTCGAGGCCGGTGGCGTCAAACTGATTCGCGTGCGCGACGACGGCGGCGGCATCGACCGCGAGGACCTGGCACTGGCGCTGAGCCGCCACGCCACCAGCAAGATCCGCGAGCTGGACGACTTGGAGGCGGTGGCCAGCCTCGGTTTTCGCGGCGAGGCGCTGGCCAGTATCAGCTCGGTGGCCCGGCTCAACCTGACCTCGGCCCGGGCCGAGGCTGACAATGCCTGGAGCGTGCGCTGCGAAGGTCGCGACATGGCCGCCCAGCTCAGCCCCGCGGCCCATCCCCGCGGCACCACCGTGGAAGTGCGCGACCTGTTCTTCAACACCCCGGCGCGGCGCAAGTTCCTGCGCGCGGAAAAAACCGAGTTCGGTCACCTCGAGGAAGTGCTCAAGCGCCAGGCGCTGAGTCGCTACGATGTCGGCTTCAGCCTGCGCCACAACGGCCGCGCCGTGCACAGCCTGCGCCCGGCGACCAATCAGCTGGAGCAGGAGCGACGCTTGGCCAGTGTCTGCGGCCCGGCCTTTATGGAGAGCGCACTGTTTATCGACAGCGCCGCCAGCGGCCTGCGGCTGTGGGGCTGGGTGGCGCAGCCCAGCTTCTCGCGCAGCCAGGCTGACATGCAGTACTTCTACGTCAACGGCCGCTGCATCCGCGACCGCCTGGTGGGCCACGCCGTGCGCCAGGCCTACCGCGACGTGCTCTACCACGGCCGCCACCCGGCCTTCGTACTTTACCTGGAGCTGGACCCGGCCAGCGTCGACGTCAACGTGCACCCCACCAAGCATGAGGTGCGCTTCCGCGACGGCCGCAGCGTGCACAACTTTCTTTATAGCGCCCTGCACCGGGCGCTGGCCGAAGTGCGCCCCGATACCGCTGGCACCGCTACCGCCGCCCAGGAGCTGGCACCGGCCGCAGACACGGTGGCGCCCGAGCAGCAGCGCATGGCGCTGGCCAGCTCTGTGCCAAATAGCACCGCGGCTTATGCCGCTAACAGCTACTCTGGCAACGCTTACTCTGGCAATCAGCCAGCACCGGGGGCGGTGCGCGAACAGCTCAACAGTTACGCCGCGCTGGGGGCCTCGCCCGCCAGCGCGCCGGCGCCGATGCCCGCCGCCGACGACGGCGCGGTGCCGCCACTGGGCTACGCCATCGCCCAGCTCAAGGGTGTGTATATCCTCGCCGAGAACGAGCAGGGCATGGTACTGGTGGACATGCACGCCGCCCACGAGCGCATCACCTACGAGCGCATGAAGGCCGCGCGCGAGGGCGAGGGCATCCGCAGTCAGCCCTTATTGGTGCCGCTGAGCCTGGCGGTGAGTGAGCGCGAGGCCACTTGCGCCGAGGAACAGCGCGAGGTGTTTGCTGAATTCGGCGTGGCCATCGACCGCGCCGGCGCCGAGACCGTGATCGTGCGCGAGTTGCCCATCATTCTCGCCAACAGCGACGTCGAGCAGCTGGTGCGCGACGTGCTGGCCGACCTGCTGGAATACGGCAGCTCCGATCGCATCCTTGCTCACAGCAACGAGATCCTGTCCACCATGGCCTGTCACGGCTCGGTGCGCGCCAACCGCCGCCTCAGTCTCGCCGAAATGAACGCGCTGCTGCGCGACATGGAAGCCACCGAGCGCAGCGGCCAGTGCAACCACGGCCGCCCCACCTGGGTGCAGGTCAGCCTGGCGGAGCTGGATAAATGGTTTTTACGCGGAAGGTGAGCAACGCAATACGCGTGACGGGAGACGCAAAAGCCGCTGCCGGCCACATTCGTACTGTAGGTGCGGCTTCAGCCGCACAAAGCGTCTCCCGTCCAGCGTCTAGCCGCGCATTAATCCCGCCATTCGCGATGCCACGATGAACGCAACCGACACCGCCAAGCCCCCAGCCATCTTCCTTATGGGCCCCACCGCCTCGGGCAAGACCGAGCTGGCGCTGCGCCTGTGTGACCGCCTGCCCTGTGACATCATCAGTGTCGATTCGGCGTTAGTCTACCGCGGCATGGATATCGGCACCGCCAAACCCGATGCCGACACCCTGGCGCGCTACCCGCACCGGCTGGTGGATATCTGCGACCCCGCTGAGGCCTACTCCGCGGCGCAGTTCCGCCGCGACGCGCTGGCGGCGATGGCCGAGATCCACGCTCGCGGGCGCATCCCGCTGCTGGTGGGTGGCACCATGCTGTACTTCAAGGCGCTGCGCGACGGCCTGGCCGACATGCCGGCCAGCGATCCGGCATTGCGCGCGGCCATCGAAAGTGAGGCGCAGGCAAATGGCTGGCCGGCACTGCACGCGGAGCTGGCGCAGGTGGACCCCGAGGCCGCGGCGGCGATTCACCCCAACCATTCCCAGCGCATTGCCCGCGCGCTGGAGGTGTATCGCGCCAGCGGCCGGCCTATCAGTCAGTGGTGGGCGCAGCAGGCCAGCGAGGCGCCGCCGTTTCGCGCGCTGCAGTTTGCCATTGCGCCGCGCGAGCGCGCAGTGCTGCACCGGCGTATCGAGCAGCGCCTGCAGCAGATGTTCGACGGCGGCTTTATTGATGAGGTGCGGGAACTTTATGCCCGCGGCGACCTCAATACCGACATGCCATCGGTGCGCGCGGTGGGTTACCGCCAGGTGTGGCAGCTGCTCAGCGGCGAGCTGGACGAGAGCGAGGCCTTTGCTCGCGCGCTGGCCGCCACCCGGCAGCTGGCCAAACGTCAGTTCACCTGGTTGCGGCGCTGGCCGGATCTGCACTGGTTGCACCCGGAAGACGGCGCAGACTTGCTGATGTCGCAGCTGTTGTCACATTTGCGGGCTGCCGAATTTCCCTGCGATGGGCTATAATTCGCTTACTTGGATAACAGCAGCAATAATTTCAGTAGCGGTTAGGGTTGTAGCGGTCGGGGGAAACGGAT
This sequence comes from Spongiibacteraceae bacterium, assembly GCA_041591575.1. Lineage (GTDB taxonomy): Bacteria > Pseudomonadota > Gammaproteobacteria > Pseudomonadales > Spongiibacteraceae > JBFHRT01. Next base: position 8,258 of record JBFHRT010000011.1, on the reverse strand, counting down.
CCGGGCTGCGCAACTAGCTGTTATTTTTTTCGGCCCTATGGGTCACATTAAATGGGCCACATAAGACTGGGCCAATAAGGAGGCCACACCATGTCAAAAGGGCATAGCCTACAAGACCCTTACCTGAATATTCTGCGCAAGGAGCGCATTCCGGTATCCATCTATCTGGTCAACGGCATCAAGCTGCAGGGCCAGATCGAGTCCTTTGACCAATTCGTGGTGCTGCTCAAGAACACTGTCAGCCAGATGGTTTACAAGCACGCCATTTCCACCGTGGTCCCCTCTCGCAACGTGCGCCTGCCCATGCAGCAACCGCCGGAAGAGCAGGGCGACGACTAACGCGAGGCCCGTCTTTGCTGTTTGAACGACCCGATACCGGTGAACGAGCGGTGCTGGTTCACCTTGACTTCCATAGTGAAGACGAGCGCGAAGACCCCGATGAATTCCTGCAGCTAGTCGAATCGGCTGGCGGCGAACCGGTGGCCTATATCAAGGGCCAGCGGCGGGTGCCGGATGCGCGCCTGTTCGTCGGCTCTGGCAAGCTGGAAGAGATTCGCGAAGCGCTGGCTGCCCACGACGGCGAGCTGGTGCTGCTCAATCACGCCCTCTCGCCGAGTCAGGAGCGCAATATCGAGCGCGAGCTGAAGTGCCGCGTACTCGATCGCACCGGGCTGATCCTCGACATCTTTGCCCAGCGCGCCCGCACCCACGAGGGCAAGCTGCAGGTGGAGTTGGCGCAGCTGCAGCATATGAGCACGCGGCTGGTACGCGGCTGGACTCACCTGGAGCGGCAGAAGGGCGGTATCGGCCTGCGCGGTCCCGGTGAGTCGCAGCTGGAAACCGACCGCCGGCTGCTGCGTGCGCGCATCAAGAGCATCCAGACCCGGCTGCAGAAAGTGCGTCGTCAGCGCGACCAGGTGCGCCGCGCGCGCACCCGCGCCGATATCCCGACGGTGTCACTGGTCGGCTATACCAATGCCGGCAAGTCCACCCTGTTTAACGCCATCACTACTGCCAAGGTCTACGCTGCCGACCAGCTGTTTGCGACCCTGGATCCCACCCTGCGCCGGGTGCGCCTGCCCGATGTTGGCGCTGCGGTGCTGGCCGACACGGTGGGATTTATCCGTCACCTGCCGCACAAACTGGTGGAAGCCTTTCGCGCCACGCTGGAGGAGGCCGCCCAGTCCGACCTGCTGCTGCGGGTGGTGGACAGCGCCGATCCCGAACGCGACAGCCACACCGAACAGGTGGACGAGGTGTTACGCGAGATCGGTGCCGACAAGATTCCCAGTCTCGAAATTTGCAACAAAATTGATCTCTGTGGACAGTCGCCGCGCATCGACCGCGACGAACACGGTCGTCCGCTACGGGTGTGGGTGTCGGCGCGTCGCGCCCAGGGCTTGGAGTTGATCCGCGAGGCGATGGCGGAACTGCTGGCCGGCGACATGGTCAGCCAGGAACTGGTGCTGGACCACCGCCAGGGACGCTTGCGCGCGCGGCTGTTCGCGGCCGGCGCGGTGCGCGAGGAGTGCTGTGGCGACGACGGCCTCAGCCGTTTGCAGGTACGTATGCCGCGGGCCGACCTGCAGCGACTACTGGCAGCCGAAGGGCTCAGCGTGGAGGGGCTGCCACCGCCGGACGGCGCTTAGCGGCCACCACAAAATTTGTTAGACTGCGGCAACTTTACGCTGTCAGCGTCTGCACGCACATCACGCATATAAGAGTGCTACAAGGAGAAGCCAATGGCCTGGAATGAACCGGGTGGCAATAACAACGATCCCTGGGGGGGTGGCAATCAGGGGCCGCCCGATCTTGACGAAGCGTTCAAGAAACTGCAGCAGCGGCTGAACGCGCTGTTCGGTGGTGGCGGCTCTGCCGGTGCCGGCGGCCCCGGCATTGGCGCCGGCGCCGTGGGCTCGGTGCTGCTGTTGGCGGCGATCGTGTGGGGACTGTTCGGCGTCTACCAGGTCGACCAGCAGGAGCGTGCGGTAATCCTGCGCCTGGGGGTGTTTCACAGCACCGTGGGGCCGGGCTTGCACTGGAACCCGCCGCTGATCGATTCGGTCGACAAGGTCAATATGACCAAGGTGCGCACGGTCAATCACCGCTCGTCGATGCTGACCGAAGACGAGAACATCGTCGACGTGGCGCTGTCGGTGCAGTACACCGTGGCCGATCCCGCCGACTACCTGCTCAAGGTCAAAGAGCCTGAACGCAGCCTGGATGAGGCCTTGAAGAGCTCGCTGCGCCACGTGGTGGGCGGCTCGGAAATGGACCAGGTGATCACCGAGGGCCGCGAGCAGATCGCGGTGGCGGTGCAGCAGCGGCTGCAAGCCTATCTCGACGCCTACAGTACCGGCATCAACGTCGCCAAGGTCAATATCGAGGACGCGCAGCCGCCGGCCCAGGTACAGGACGCCTTCGACGACGTCACCCGTGCCAAAGAGGACAAGGAGCGGCTGAAGAACGAGGCCGAGGCCTACGCCAATGCCATCATTCCCGAGGCCCGCGGTGCCGCCCAGCGCCAGCTGGAGGAGGCCAACGCCTACCGCGACCAGCTGATCGCCCGCGCTCAGGGTGAAGCCTCGCGCTTCGAGAAGCTGCTGACTGAGTACAGCAAGGCACCGGAAGTCACCCGCCAGCGCCTCTACCTGGAGACCCTGCAGCAGGTCTACGGCACCGCCTCCAAGGTCATGGTCGATGTCGAGGGTGGCAACAACATGCTCTACCTGCCGCTGGACAAGCTGATGGAACGGCGCGCGACGGCGGTATCCGCCGAGAGCGTCGACGACCTGGATATTCGCGAGCTGACCGACCGCGTGGTGGAACAATTGCGGCGCGATAGCCAGCGCCGTCGCGAGGGAGGACGCTGATCATGGGAAATCGAGGTTTGGGTATTCTGGTCGCCGCGGCACTGGTGCTGCTGGTCGCCTTCAACAGTCTGTATATCATCAAGGAAACCGAGCGTGCGGTACTGCTGCGCTTCGGTGAGGTGGTCAATCCCGACGTCAGCAAGGGGCTGCACGCCAAGGTGCCCTGGGTGCACACCGTGCGCAAGTTCGATGGCCGCATCCTCACCTTGGATGCGCCGGCCCAGCGCTACCTGACGGTGGAGAAAAAGCCGCTGGACGTGGACTTCTACGCCAAGTGGCGCATCGCCGACACCGCCAAGTTCTACACCGCCACCAACGGTGAGGAGCTGCGCGCCCACGGCCTGCTGTCCAAGCGCATCAACAACGGCCTGCGCAACCAATTCGGTGAGCGCACCGTGCACGAGGTCATCTCTGGCGAGCGCGACCTGCTGATGCGCGAGCTGACCCAGCAGCTTAACGGCATTGCGGTGAAAGAGTTCGGCATCGAGGTGGTGGACGTGCGGGTCAAGCGCATCGACCTACCGGAGCAGGTCAGCCAGTCGGTGTTTGACCGCATGAAGTCCGAGCGTCAGCGCGAGGCCCGCGAGCACCGCTCCACCGGCCGCGAGATGGCGGAGGTGATCCGCGCCGCCGCCGACCGCGAGACCGCGGTGATTGAGGCCACCGCCTACCGCGACGCCGAAATCATCCGCGGTGACGGCGACGCCAAGGCAGCCAATATTTACGCCGCCGCCTTCAACCGCAACCCGGAATTCTACGAGTTTCAGCGCAGCCTCAGCGCCTACCGTGAATCGTTCAAGAATCAGGGTGACCTGCTGGTGATCGACACCGACAGTGAGTTCTTCCAGTACCTGAAACGGGCCTCGGTGGGCAAGTAAGCCCCCGCCCCAGGCGGCGCACCATCGGTTGACGGGTGGTCGCCGCTTTTTTGGCCAGCTATGGTATCATTGCGCGCCCGGGTCGACCGGCTCTGTGACACAGGGTCCGGCGGCGCGGTTTTTTTATGTTTGGCCCAGCCCGGCTGCCCAGGCGCAGCGCGGGTTAGCGGTGGCGTATTGCCGGCGCGGCGGCACTCAGGGCAGAGGGACTTATGTGGCAGGAACTGCTGGTCGCGTTCAGCCTGGTGCTGGTGATTGAGGGCATTCTGCCTTTCCTCAGCCCGCGGCGCTGGCGCGATACGGTGCGTGGCGTGGCGGAACTGGACAATCGCAGCCTGCGACTGATGGGTCTGTTCAGCATGCTGCTGGGGCTGGGGCTGCTGTACTGGGTGCGCTGAGGGCGCCCCGCTAAGCGACGGATACGGGTGGAAATGAAAACGGCGGATCGTTGGTTGTTACCGGATGGCATCGAGGAGTTGCTGCCCGAGCAGGCGCAGCAGGTGGAATCGTTGCGCCGGCAACTGCTGGACCTCTACAGCAGCTGGGGCTACGAGCTGATCATTCCGCCGCTGCTGGAGTTCACCGAATCGCTGCTGGTGGGCCTGGGCAGTGATATCGACCTGCAGACGTTTCGCGTCACCGACCAGCTCACCGGTCGGCTGATGGGGCTGCGCGCCGACATCACCCCGCAGGCGGCGCGCATCGATGCCCATAGCCTGCGCCGCGAGGGCGTGGTGCGCTTGTGCTATGCCGGCAGCGTGCTGCACACGCGGCCGCAGTTTCCGCTGGCCTCGCGCTCGCCGATCCAGCTGGGCGCCGAGCTGTACGGCGACAACAGCCCGGCCAGCGACCGCGAGATCATCAGCCTGATGCTGGAGACTCTGCGCGCCGCCGGCCAGCAGCAGATTACCTTGGACCTGGGGCACGTTGGTGTGTACCGGGCGGTGGTTGAGGCCTGCGGTCTCAGCGGCGACGACGAGCAGCGTTATTTCGAGCTGCTGCAGCGCAAGGCCGCCACTGAACTGGCCGCCTTTATTGCCGATACAGCCGCCGACAAGGGCGCCGCGGCCATGCTGGCGGGCCTGAGTGAATTGCACGGCGGCCGCGATGTGCTGGCCCGCGGCCGCAGCCTGTTTGCCACGGTGCCGGCAGCGGTGGCGGCCATCGACTATCTTGAGCAGCTGTCACAGCAGCTGCTGGCGAGACTGCCCGGGCTGGATTTGTATTTCGATCTGGCGGAGCTGCGCGGCTACCACTATCACACCGGCCTGGTGTTCTCGGCGCTGGTGCCCGACTGTGGTCGCGCGCTGGCCTCGGGTGGTCGCTACGACGACATCGGCGAAGTGTTCGGCCGCGCGCGACCGGCCACCGGTTTCAGTGTCGACCTCAAGGCGCTGCTGGCGTTGCTGCCGGCGGCTGAGTTGCCGTCGGCGGTGCTGGCGCCGGCCGACGACGACCCCGAACTGTGGCGGGCGGTGCAGCAGCTGCGCGCCAGTGGCGAGCGCGTGATCAGCGCGCTGCCGGGCCACACCGGCAGCGAGGGTTGCGACCGCGAGCTGCGCAAGGACGGCGATCGCTGGGTAGTAGTGGCGCTGTAAGCCTTTTTATTTATTTGCGTTTTCTGAGAGAGTTCAATGAGCAAGAACGTAGTCGTTCTCGGCACCCAGTGGGGTGATGAGGGTAAGGGTAAGGTCGTGGACCTGCTCACCGATCAGGCGGCCGTGGTCGCGCGCTTCCAGGGCGGCCACAACGCCGGTCACACCCTGGTCATCGGCGGCGAGAAGACCGTCCTCCACCTGATTCCGTCGGGCATCCTGCGCGAGGGCGTCACCTGTCTGATCGGCAACGGCGTGGTGCTGGCGCCAGACGCGCTGCTCAAGGAGATGGCCGAGCTGGAGGAAAAGAATGTGCCGGTGCGCGAGCGCCTGCGCCTGAGCCCCGCCTGCCCGCTGATCCTGCCCTACCACATCGCCCTGGACCAGGCCCGCGAAGTGGCCCGCGGCGCCGCCAAGATCGGCACCACCGGCCGTGGCATCGGCCCGGCCTACGAAGACAAGGTGGCGCGCCGCGGCCTGCGCCTGGGCGACATGCTCAACGCCGAGCGCTTCGCCGGCAAGCTGCGCGAAGTGATGGAATACCACAACTTCGTGCTCACCCAGTACTACAAGGTCGACGCGGTGGACTACCAGAAGACTCTGGACGACGCGCTGACCATGGCCGAGCAGCTGCGGCCGATGGTGGCCGATGTCACCGGCATGCTGCACGACTACCGCGCCCAGGGCGCCAACATCCTGTTCGAGGGCGCCCAGGGCTCGCTGCTGGACATCGATCACGGCACCTACCCCTACGTGACCTCGTCCAACACCACCGCCGGCGGCACCGCCACCGGCAGCGGCTTTGGCCCGCTGTACCTGGACTACGTGCTGGGCATCACCAAGGCCTACACCACCCGTGTCGGCTCCGGTCCTTTCCCCACCGAACTGTTTGACGAAGTCGGCCGCCATCTGGCGGAGAAGGGTCACGAATTCGGTGCCACCACCGGCCGCGCCCGCCGCTGCGGCTGGTTCGACGCGGTTGCCCTCAAGCAGTCGGTGCGCATCAACTCCATTTCCGGCCTGTGCCTGACCAAGCTGGACGTGCTCGATGGCCTCGACACCATTCGCGTCTGCACCGGCTACCAGAATACTGCCGGCGAAGACGTGGCCATCCCGCTGGACTGCGACGACTACGAAGGCCTCACCCCGGTGTACGAAGATCTGCCGGGCTGGAGTGACTCCACCCTGGGTGCCAAGACCCTGGAGGCGCTGCCCACGGCCGCCCGCGACTACATCGCGCGCATCGAGCAGCTGGTGGGCGTGCCCATCGACATCATCTCCACCGGTCCCGACCGCGTCGAGACCATCGTGCTGCGTCATCCGTTTGCGTAATAGCGGCCGGACGTCTGACGCCGGATGCTGAAAGGCGAAACGCAACACGCAAAAACCCCGCTACGGCGGGGTTTTTTGTGCTCACTATTTGGTGAGTCAGGCGGTAGACAGAAGACGCAAAAGCGGCGCGCACAGCATACCCTACGGTCGCGTTACGCCGTCATCGCGAGGAGCGCAGCGACGCGGCGATCTCTTTCGGCACGCTGCCACTCTGGGCGAGATTGCCACGCCGCCTGCGGCGGCTCGCAATGACGGGATAATTAGCCGGCATCGAGAAACCCCGTCATTGCGAGGAGGAACGACGAAGCAATCTCCAGAACGTCTGCTGCCTGCGGTGGGAGATTGCGTCGGCTGAACAGCGCCTATACGCAATGACGGGGCCCTTAAGTTAACGACATTGCGGCGCAGCCTACGCAAGCGAACCGTAGGCTGCGCCATGCGCACCGCCTGTCATTTTCGCCAATCTTGCGCTAGTTGTAGGCCGGAATAAGCGCTTTTTAGCGTTTCCGGCGAACGTCCGCATGGCCAATGCACTCGCTGCGCTCGCGGGCCACTCTGACGCAAGCTTATGCGGACCTACGTCGCTAAGTTAATGGCATTGCAGCGCACCCTACGCAAGCCCGAACCGTAGGGTGCGCTGTGCGCACCGATGGTCATTCTCACCAATTTCGCGCTAGTACAGCCTGGCCATCGACTCGCGGGCAAACACCTCGAGGTCGTCCAGTCGGCCCTCCTTCACCTTCGCCAGCCACTCCGGGTCCTGCAGCAGGGCGCGGCCCACGGCGACTAACTCAAACTCGCGGTTGTTCATCCGCTCCACCAACTCATCAATGCCGGATTTCTCCACCGTAGCCTGCGTGCTACCCAGAGTGCCGCTGATAAAGTCCTCGCTGAGGCCGACGCTGCCCACGGACATGGTCGGCTTGCCGCTCAGCTGCTGGGTCCAACCCGCCAGGTTAAGGGTGGAGCCCTCGAATTCCGCTTCCCAGAAACGGCGGGTGGAGGCATGGAAAATATCCACCCCGGCTTCTGCCAGCGGTTGCAGAAATGCTTCCAGCTGCTCGGGAGTATCCACCAGCCGGGCTTCATAGTCCTGCTGCTTCCACTGCGAGAAGCGCAGCATGATCGGAAACTCGGCGCCGACCCGCTCGCGCACGGCCTCGATAATCTCGATGGCAAAGCGCTGGCGATTGGCCATGGAGCCGCCGTATTCGTCGTCGCGCTGATTGGTGCCCTCCCAGAAGAACTGGTCGATCAGGTAGCCGTGGGCGCCGTGGATTTCAACGCCGTCAAAGCCGAGGGCCTTGGCATCTGCGGCGGCATCGGCAAAGGCGGTGACCACCTCGGCAATGTCAGTCTTGCTCATGGCCACGCCGTTGGCTTTGCCCGGGGCGAACAGGCCGGAGGGGCTGAAGGCCGGTGCGCTGTCGTCCGGCTCGCTGCCGGGCTTGCGCACCGCGCCGACGTGCCACAGCTGTGGGAAGATCTTGCCGCCGGCTGCATGAACCGCGTCCACCACCTTTTTCCAGCCCGCCAGCGCGGCTTCGCCGTGGAAGAAGGGCACATCGGCATAGCCGCTG
>JBFHRT010000010.1:0-15954 GCA_041591575.1 Spongiibacteraceae bacterium | reverse complement strand
TTCATCTTGTCGATTGCGGCACCGATCCCTGCTGTAGGCCGGAATAAGCGCTATTAGCGTTTCCGGCGAACGTCCGCAACGCAAGCTTATGCGGACCTACGTCGCTAAGTTAATGGCATTGGGGTGCGCCGTGCGCACCGCCTTGCGTCTCCCGTCTTCCGTCCAGCGTCCTGCATTCATAAAAAAAGGGAGCCGAAGCCCCCTCTTTTTGCCTGCTGCAGGATCAGCCGTCCTGCTCGCTGGCCGCAGCTTCAGACTCGGCGGCCTCCTCTTCGGAGATCGCTTTCATCGACAGCTTGATGCGACCGCGCTGGTCGACGTCCAGCACCTTCACTTTGACCATCTGGCCTTCGCTGAGGTGGTCGCTGACGTTTTCAACACGCTCGTCGGCGATCTGGGAGATGTGAACCAGACCGTCCTTGCCGGGCAGGATGTTGACGAAGGCACCGAAGTCGACGATGCGCTCGACGCGACCGGTGTAGATCGCTCCCACTTCCGCTTCGGCGGTGATCGCCATGACGCGCTCGACAGCAGCGTCACGCGACGCGGCGTCAGCGCCGTAGATGCGCACGGTGCCGTCGTCTTCGATGTCGATCTGCGCCTGGGTTTCCTCGCAGATGCCGCGGATGGTGGCGCCGCCCTTGCCGATGATGTCACGGATCTTGTCCGAGTCCACCTTCAGCACGGTCATGCTGGGCGCGTTGTCCGATACATCTTCGCGGGATACCGAGATCACCTGGTTCATCTGGCCGAGGATATGCAGGCGTGCCTGAACGGCCTGCTCCAGGGCGATTTCCATGATCTTCTCGGTGATGCCTTCGATCTTGATGTCCATCTGCAGCGCGGTGATGCCATCGGCAGTACCGGCCACTTTGAAGTCCATGTCGCCGAGGTGGTCTTCGTCGCCGAGGATGTCGGTCAGCACCGCGAAGCGCTCACCTTCCTTGACCAGACCCATAGCGATACCGGCAACCGGCGCCTTCAGCGGCACCCCGGCGTCCATCAGCGACAGGCTGCCGACGCAGACCGAGGCCATGGAGCTGGAGCCGTTGGATTCGGTGATTTCCGACACCACGCGAATGGTGTAGGGGAAATCGTCGACGCTGGGCAGCACTGCAGCCAGACCGCGGCGCGCCAGGCGGCCGTGACCAATTTCGCGGCGACCGGTAAAGCCGATGCGGCCGGTTTCACCCACCGAGTAGGGGGGGAAGTTGTAGTGCAGCATGAAGTTGTCTTTGCGCTCACCTTCCAGCGCATCGATGATCTGCGCATCGCGGGTGGTGCCCAAGGTGGCTACGCCGATAGCCTGGGTCTCACCGCGGGTGAACAGCGCCGAGCCGTGGGCCTTGGGCAGGGTGCCCACTTCCACACTGATCGGGCGCACGGTGCGGTTGTCGCGACCGTCGATACGTGGCTCACCGTTGAGGATGCGCTGGCGCACGATCTGCTTTTCCAGCTTACTGAAGACGTCGCGCACCTCTTCGGCACTGAACTCGCTGCCTTCACCGGCCAGCTGCTCAACGGCCTGGTCGCGCAGTACGCCGACCTTGCCGTAGCGCTCCATCTTGTCGGTGATGCGGTATGCTTCGCCCAGGGCAGCCTTGTAACCGTCGGCCACGGCGCCCAGCAGCTGGGTGTTGGCCTCTGCTGCCTGCCACTCCCACTTGGGCTTGCCAACTTCGGCTTCCAGCTCTTTGATGACCTTAACAGCAGCCTGCATTTCCTGGTGGGCAAACAGCACCGCGCCCAGCATCAGGTCTTCGCTCAGCTCTTGGGCCTCGGACTCCACCATCAGTACCGCATCTTCGGTGCCGGCTACTACCATGTCCAGCTTGCTGGTGCTCAGCTCTTCATAGGTGGGGTTGAGGATGTAGCCGCGCTCTTCGGTGTAACCGACGCGTGCGCCGCCGATGGGTCCAGCAAAAGGAATACCGGAAATGGCCAGTGCCGCCGAAGTACCGATCATCGCCGGGATGTCCGGGTCGATGTTCTTGTCGGCCGACATCACCGTGCACACCACCTGGACTTCATTTTTGAAGCCGTTGGGGAACAGCGGGCGGATGGGGCGGTCGATCAGGCGGGAAGTCAGGGTTTCCTTCTCGGAGGGACGGCCCTCGCGCTTGAAGAAACCACCGGGAATACGGCCGGCTGCGTAGGTGCGCTCCTGGTAGTGAACTGACAGCGGGAAGAAGCTCTGACCTTCGGAGGCGGTCTTGGCACCGACAACGGTACACAGCACCGATACATTGCCCATGCTGACCAGAACGGCACCGGTGGCCTGTCTGGCGATACGCCCCGTCTCCAGGGTGACTTGCTGCTCACCCCATTGAAAGGTTTTGGTAACGGGATTCACGAATAAAATCCTCCCTTATGTGGGAAAAAGCGCGGGACTGGCCCGCGCTGTATGAGTTTTTTATCGACGCAGACCAAGGCGCTTGATCAGGTTTGCGTAGCGCGCAGCGTCTTTTTTCTTCAGGTAATCCAACAGCTTGCGACGCTGGTTGACCATGCGAATCAGACCGCGACGCGAATGGTGATCTTTCTTGTTCGACTCGAAGTGGCCCTGCAGCTTGTTGATGTTGACGGTCAACAGCGCTACCTGCACTTCGGGGGAACCGGTGTCGCCCTCTGCCTGCTGGTATTCCTGGACGACTTGTGCTTTTTCCTGAGCGGACAATGCCATTTTCATTTCCTCTGAGACTGTGAATATGCCAGGAGCGCAAACGCTCCCTCGATCAAGCCTGCCCGCGCATATTTACAGACAGGTTCGGCCGGAAGGGGCTCCGGCGGGCCAGCGGTGGATTATCTCACACTTGCGAGCAGACGGCGAGGCGCCACCCGACCATCGTCGAGTATTTCACCCACACCGATAAACTCACCGCTTTCCAAGGTTAGCGCCACCGTGCCCTCGGTGGGGGCATGGGGCACGATGACCGGCTGCCCCTGACGCAGATAGAAGCCGCTGTTCTCAGCCAGCACCAGCTGCGGCAGGTGGGTCAGCGCCTGGGAGATGGGCTGCAACAAGGCATCCATCTCGGCGTAGGCCTCGCGCTGCTTCATCGCTTCCAGCTCCGCCAGCGGCACCGATTCGGATTCGACGAAGGGGCCGGCCTGCACCCGGTGCAGCGCGCCGACATGGGCGCCGACACCCAGCGCACGGCCCAGGTCCTCGGCGATGGAGCGCACGTAGGTACCCTTGCTACAGCGGATATAGAGGTCGGCCTCGGCGCGCGCACCGGCGCGAAAGGCTTCCAGGCGGTTCTCAAAGATGGTGACGCGACGCGCCTCGCGCTCGACCTCAATACCCTTGCGCGCCAGCTCATACAGCGGGCGGCCGTCTTTCTTAAGGGCGGAGTACATCGACGGCACCTGCTCGATGTCGCCGCGAAAATCTGCCAGCGCCGCCTCGACCTGCTCGGCACTGAGCGCCGAGGTGTCGGCCGTCTCCAGCACCTCGCCCTCGGCATCACCAGTGGTGCGGCTCTCACCGAATACCACGGTGCTGCGGTAGACCTTGTCGGCGTCTAGCAGAAACTGGGAAAACTTGGTGGCCTCGCCAAAGCAGATCGGCAGCACACCGCTGGCCAGCGGATCAAGACTGCCGGTGTGACCGGCCTTGGCCGCAAAAAAGATGGCCTTGGCCGCCTGCAGTGCGGAGTTGGAACTGCGCCCGACCGGTTTGTCGAGCACCAGGATGCCGTTGACGGGGCGCCCTCTGCGACGTCTTGCCAAGGCTTACTCCCCTTCCGAGTCGTGGTGTTTGCGATCGGCCGCCACCGCCTCGTCAATCAGACGCGACAGATACTGACCGCGGCCGATGCTGCTGTCGAAATAAAAACGCAGTTGCGGTGTGGTGCGGGCCTTTAGTACCCGCGCCACCTGGCTGCGCAGAAAACCCGCCGCCTTGTTGAGCACTTTCAGCGAGTCGCTGGCCGCTTCCTCGCTGTCTTTGCCCATCACGGTCACGTAGACCTTGGCGTGGGTGAGGTCGCGACTCACCTGTACATCGGTGACGCTGACCATGCCGACCCGCGGGTCACGCAGCTCGCGCTGAATCAGCGAGCCCAGCTCCTGCTTGAGAAAATCGGCGATCCGCTCGGTGCGGCTGAACTCTTTCACGTGGCGTTACCTGCTGCGGGCAGCGCAACCTTACAGGCTGCGCGCCACCTCTTTGATCTCGTAGACTTCGATCTTGTCGCCCTCGCGCACGTCGTTGTAGTTCTTGACGCCGATACCGCACTCGAAACCGTTGCGCACTTCGTTGACATCGTCCTTGAAGCGACGCAGGGATTCCAGCTCGCCCTCGTAGATGACCACGTTATCGCGCAGCACCCGGATCGGGTTGTTGCGGTAGATGGTGCCCTCGACCACCATACAGCCGGCGATGGCGCCGAGCTTCGGCGAGCGGAACACGTCGCGCACTTCGGCAATACCGACGATTTCCTCGCGCATCTCCGGCGACAGCAGCCCGCTCAGCGCCTGCTTGACGTCGTCGATCAGGTCGTAGATGACGCTGTAGTAGCGCAGCTCCACACCTTCGATCTCGGCAATCTTGCGCGCACTATTATCGGCACGCACGTTGAAGCCGAAGATAACCGCGCCGGCGGTCAGCGCCAGATTGACGTCGGTCTCGGCAATGCCGCCGACACCGCCGCCGACCACATTGACCTGCACCTCGTCGGTACCCATCTCTGCCAGTGCGGCGTGGATGGCTTCCAGCGAACCACGCACGTCGGCCTTGAGCACCACGTTGAGGTTCTTGCGCCCTTCGGCACCCATGTTCTCGAACATGCGGTCGAGCTTGGCAGCCTGCTGGCGCTTGATCCGCTGTTCGCGCTCCTTGGTCTGACGGAAGTCGGCCACATCGCGGGCACGCTTCTCATCTTCCACCACCACAAAGTCGTCACCGGCGTTGGGGGTGCCGTCGAGACCGAGAATCTCTACCGGAATGGAGGGGCCTGCGGCTTCGATCTGCTGGCCGTTCTCATCCAGCATGGCGCGCACGCGACCGTAGCACTGGCCGGCGAGGACGATCTGGCCCTTGCGCAGGGTGCCCTGCTGCACCAGCAGCGAGGCCACCGCACCGCGGCCCTTGTCCAGGCGCGATTCGATAACAATACCCTGACCGGGAACGTCGGCCGGTGCGGTCAGCTCCAGCAGTTCGGACTGCAGCAGCAGCGCTTCCAGCAGGTCGTCGATACCCTCGCCAGTGTGGGCCGAGACATTGACGAACTGCACGTCGCCGCCCCAGTCCTCAGGGATGACATCCTTGGCCGACAGCTCGTTCTTGACGCGATCGGGATCAGCGCCTTCTTTGTCGATCTTGTTCACCGCCACCACCAGCGGCACACCGGCAGCCTTGGCGTGCTGGATGGCCTCTTCGGTCTGCGGCATCACGCCGTCGTCAGCGGCCACTACCAGAATGACGATATCGGTACTCTTGGCACCGCGCGCACGCATGGCGGTAAAGGCGGCGTGACCCGGGGTGTCGAGGAAGGTGATGACACCGCGCTCGGTTTCCACGTGGTAGGCACCGATGTGCTGGGTGATGCCACCGGCTTCGCCGCTGGCCACCTTGGTCTTGCGGATATAGTCCAGCAGCGAGGTCTTGCCGTGGTCGACGTGACCCATGACAGTAACCACCGGCGCACGCGGCTCCGGGGTGCCTTCGCTCTTGGAGATGATGCTCTCGGACAGCGCCTCTTCCACGGCGTCGTCAGATACCAGCTTGGGCACGTGACCCAGCTCTTCCACCACCAGCTGGGCGGTTTCCTGGTCGATGGCCTGGTTGATGGTGGCCATCACACCCAGCTTCATCATCTGCTTGATAACTTCGCCGGCCTTGACACTCATGCGCTGCGCCAGCTCGCCGACGGTCAGGGTCTCGGGAATGGCAACCTCGTGCACAATGCGATCGGTAGGCGCCTGGAAAGCGTGGCGGCGGGCATCGGCCGGCAGCTTCAGGGTTTTCTTCTTGCGACGCGGTGACAGGCGATCATCATCCATGTCGGCAGCGCCCAGGCGGCCACGCTTGCCAGCCTTACCACCCTTCTTGCCGCGCGGTTTGTCGTCGTCGCGGGTGGGCAGCGCGCGTTCGCGGCGCGGCTTCTTGGCAGCCTTGTCGTCGGAGGTTGTCGCTGCCTCGGCGGGCTTGGCCGCGGCTGCGGCACGCTCTTTCTCCAGGCGCTCTTCTTCTTCGCGCTTGGCCTTGAGCATCGCCTCGCGGCGCAGGCGCTCTTCCTCTTCCTCCTGCTTGCGACGCGCGGCAGCGCGCTGACGCAGCAGCTCGGGATCCATTTCGTCCAGCGGCTTGGGCTTAAGGCGCGGCTTGGACGGCGCCTTGCGAACGGGCGTTTCCTTGGCGGCAGGCTGCTCCGCTGCTGCTGGCTTGCCCTCAGCCGCTTTGACTTCCTCAGCCTCGCGCTTGGCGGCGGCTTCGGCCTCCTGGCGCTGACGCTCGGCCTCCTGCTCGGCGGCCTTTTCAGCCTCGGCGCGGGCGGCAGCTTCGGCCGCTTCCCTGGCCGCTTTCTCTTCGGCGGCCTTGCGCTCTTCGGCAGCGGCGGCCTCGGCCTCGGCGGCGAGCTCCTCCGGTGCGCGCTTGACGTAAGTGCGCTTCTTGCGCACCTCGACATTGACGGTTTTCTTGCCTGCGCCGGACCCGGTCTTGAGCGTGCTGAGCGTTTTGCGTTTCAGCGTAATCTTGCGCGGTGCCGCGGCGGTCTCGCCGTGGCTGCTCTTGAGATAGGCCAGCAGCTCATGCTTGTCTTCGTCAGACACCACCTGGCCGGGCTCTGTATGCGACAGGCCAGCCTCTTTCATTTGTCGTAAAAGTCGTTCGACAGGTGTGCCAACGACTTCGGCAAGTTGGCTTACGGTCACTTCAGCCATGCGTTATTCTCCCTTACCTCGTCGCTATTGCGCGGGCTTCTCGTCGTTCGCTTCCGCTTCCGCAAACCACGGCTCGCGCGCCTTCATGATCAGGCTCGCCGCGCGCTCTTCGTCCACGCCTTCAAAATCCAGTAAATCTTCAACCGCCTGCTCGGCGAGATCTTCCATGGTGACAATGCCCTGGCTAGCGAGTAGATAGGCCAGGTGGCGATCCATACCATCCATATTGAGCAGGTCTTCCGCGGGTTCAGCCGCGTCCAGCTTTTCCTCGCTGGCGATGGCCTGGGTCAGCAGCGCGTCCTTGGCACGGGCGCGCAGCTCTTCGGCGATATCCTCGTCGAAGCCCTCGATGGCCAGCATTTCTTCCAGCGGCACGTAGGCCACTTCTTCCAGCGTGGTGAAGCCTTCTTCCACCAGCACTTCGGCCACGTCCTCGTCGATATCCAGCGCTTCCATGAAGCCGGTGATGACCTGGCCGGATTCCTGCTCGTGCTTGGCGGCCATGTCTTCAACGCTCATCACGTTGATTTCCCAGCCGGTCAACTCACTGGCCAGGCGCACATTCTGGCCACCGCGACCAATGGCCTGGGCCAGATTTTCCTCGGCGACACCGACATCCATGGTGCCGGCGTCTTCATCAACTACGATGGACTCGACTTCGGCGGGTGCCATGGCGTTGATCACCAGTTGCGCGGGATTGTCGTCCCACAGCACGATATCGACGCGCTCATTGCCCAGTTCGCCGGATACCGCCTGCACCCGCGAACCACGCATACCAACACAGGCGCCGACGGGATCGATGCGACCGTCGTTGGTCTTAACGGCGATTTTGGCGCGTGAACCGGGGTCGCGGGAGGCGGCGCGAATCTCGATCACCTGTTCGGAGATCTCCGGCACCTCGATTTTAAACAGCTCAATCAGCATTTCGGGGCAGGCACGGCTGAGCAGCAGCTGCGGGCCGCGAGCCTCGGGGCGCACTTCATGGAGCACGGCGCGCACGCGGTCATTGATGCGGAACACCTCGCGACCGACCAGCTCCTCGCGCGGCAGCAGGCCCTCGGCGTTGTTGCCAAGGTCGACGATGATATTGTCGCGGGTCACTTTCTTGACGGTGCCGTTAACCAGCTCGCCGACGCGATCCTGGTACAGGTCCACCACCTGGGCGCGCTCGGCCTCGCGCACTTTCTGCACGATGACCTGCTTGGCGGTCTGCGCGGCGATACGGCCAAAGCCGATATTTTCTACCTGCTCTTCGTAAACGTCGCCGGGCTGCAGTGAGGTGTCTTTTTCGTGAGCCTCCTCCACGGTGAACTGGGTACCCAGCAGCGCCAGCTCGTCGTCTGACACCACCTCCCAGCGACGGAAAGTTTCGTAATCGCCGGTCTCGCGGTCGATGACAACGCGAATATCCGCTTCCTCGTCGTAGCGTTTCTTGGTCGCCGTTGCCAGCGCCTGTTCTATGGCTTCGAAAATAATAGTCTTGGAGACGCCTTTCTCGTTGGAAACCGCCTCAGCCACCAGCAATATTTCTTTGCTCATCGTCAGCCTCGCCTAGTCACCGGACCTCTCCGGCTACCGATCAGAGTCCACACCCGCTTCGTCAGAAGCTGGGCACAACGTTTGCTTTTTCAATCTGATCCAGTGGCAGCAGGTACTCGTGTTCATCCACGACCACTACCACATCTTCGTCTTCCACGCCCACCAGACGCCCCTTGAACTTGCGCCGACCTTCGAAGGCCGCGCGCAGGCGCACACTCACCTCGCTGCCCACATATTTGCGGTACTGATCGAGGGTGAACAGCGGCCGGTCCATGCCCGGTGATGACACCTCCAGGCTGTACTCGCCGGCGATGGGGTCCTCGACATCGAGTACGCCGCTAATCTGGTGGCTGCTGCGGGCACAGTCGTCAACGGTGATGCCGTTTTCACTGTCGATGAACACGCGCAGCAGGGTGTGCTTGCCCTGTGACAGGTACTCGATACCCCACAGCTCATAGCCCAGAGCCGTTACCGTCGGCTCGAGCAATTCCTGTAGTTTTGACGCTTTACCTGACACGTACGCTATCCACCAACAAAAAATGGGCCCAAGGCCCACCGCGAAAGTCCAGACACCAGCAGCACCATCGCCGGCATCTGGCAGCTACGAAAAAGCCCCTAAAAAGGGGCTTTCGACAACCTTGCGCACGCGAACCAGTAGTTGTCCGCCGCGCGAGCCTGGGCAGGAGCAGCCCAACAAGCTCGGCCGCTGCCTCTTATCAAGGGGCGGGATTATAGCGCCGCAAGGCAAAGCGGGTCAAGGGCGAGACGCGCGAACAACGGAGACACCACCGGCGCAAAAACATCAAAAAAGCCCCGTCGCCGGAGACGGATCGACGGGGCAAGTGCATATCCCAGACATGGGCATCAGGGTTTGCTGAAAGCACAAGCTAATCTGCGGTCCGCGACCACACCACCCCCATTTGGGTGAATCTCGCCCCCGAACCGGGTGCCCGAACTCAAGCGAAATCACCACAGCCCGCACAAAAAGCGGCAGACGACCCCGGCCTGCGGCCCGCGCACTGGATTCCGGCTTTCGCCGGAATGACTCCAAAGAAAGCCCCCCCCCGACCAACTCGAGCGCCGGGTAGCGGCTTCACGCCGCAAAAAAAAAGAAAAAAGGGGCACCCGGATGAGCACCCCAGCCACCCCAGTGCCGACAAATCGCGAACGCGATTTGGGCGCCCTCGCCTAGCGAGGGCGGTTCACAGAACCTCGCGCCCTTGGCGCGAGCCAACGCGGGAGCCGCGCAGCAGCTTCCCGCCGTACCAAACAAAAAAAGGGGTACCCAGCCGGGTACCCCTTTTTTGTTTGGTGCCGAAGGCGGGACTTGAACCCGCACGAGCTAGGCTCACTACCCCCTCAAGATAGCGTGTCTACCAATTCCACCACTTCGGCAAAACCTGTTACTGCGTATTACTGCTCCGGCGCTGCCGGGATATCCTCTGCCGCCGCCGGCAGGTCGCCCGCGCCGTCGTCCAGCTGTGGGAACTCGTCGGCCGGAACCGGCGCTACACCGCGACTCTCCTCGAGCACCGGTACCTCGATGGCGTCAGCCGGCTGACCTGCCTTCTGCTTGGCCACATAGGCCAACCCCAGGCTGGTGATGAAAAACAGCGCCGCCAGAATCGCGGTGGCACGCGTCAGTACATTGCCGCCGCCGGCACTGCCAAACAGGGTCTGCGAACCGCCGGAGCCGAAGGACGCTCCCATTTCGGCACCCTTGCCCTGCTGCAGCAGGATCAGGCCGATAATGGCCAGTGCCGTCAGCACATGTACGATCAGAATTACCTGTTCCACTAGCTCACTGCCCTGCAAATTGCGGAAAACTCGTCGGCATCCAGTGATGCCCCACCAACCAGCCCACCATCGATATCGGGCTGGGCAAACAATTCAGCGGCACTCGCCGCCTTGACGCTGCCACCGTAGAGCAGCTGCGTACTCGCTGCCAGCTCTTCGCTGTGCTCGGCCAGCAGTGCGCGCAGATAGGCGTGCACTTCCTGAGCCTGCACCGGCGTTGCGGTCTTGCCGGTACCGATAGCCCACACCGGCTCGTAGGCGACTACCACGCCGCGCAGCTCGTCCGGGCCCAACCGCTCGAGCACCGCACTCAGCTGGCGCGAAACAACAGCCAAGGTGTCTCCCGCCTCGCGCTCGGCGTCGGTTTCACCGACACAGACGATGGGCAACAGCCCCGCCTGCAGCGCCGCCGCAGTCTTGGCGGCAACCAATTCGTCACTTTCGCCGTACAGGGCGCGCCGCTCGGAGTGGCCAACCACCACGTAGCGACAACCCACATCAGCCAGCATAGCGGCCGACACTTCGCCGGTAAAAGCACCTTCGCCGACCTGTTCGCACAGATCCTGGGCGCCCAGCGCAATGTTGCTGCCACTCAGCAGCTGCGCCGCCTGTGCGAGGTACACAAAGGGCGGCAGCACCGCCACCTGCACCGGGGATTCCGCAGCGCCGGCGCTTTCCAGAACGCCTTCCAGCAACTCACTGACCCGCGCTTGCGAGCCGTGCATTTTCCAGTTGCCCGCGACCAGATAGCTTCGCATGCAGAACCCTTACCGCAAAATGGGCGCCAATCTTAACGAAAGAGCGGGAGGTGCACAAGCAAGTCGTGATGCAGACTGGGAAATTTTGATGCGAGCGACCACGTAGAGTCGGAAGTCTGACGTCCGACGCTAAAAGCCAAAGCAAAGCCGGCGCTTTGCCAGCACGGCGGCAACCCGTTAATCCGCTGCCTCACCAATACTGAGCTGTGCGGATAAATCCGCACCTACAAAAACCCGCGATTCCTCCGCAGGTCCCGCGAGGGGAATAGCGTAACGGTGAGCACAGCGCGGCCTACGAAGTCACGCTGTTGGCCTCAGACATCCGACGTCCGACTTCCGACGGTTTTCTCCACCTCATCGGCAAGCTCGCGACACAGCTGACTGACCTGCTCGTCGTGCTCGCCCTCCACCATCACCCGCACCACCGGCTCAGTACCGGAGGGCCGCAGCAGTACGCGACCGCGCTCGCCCAGCTCGCGCTCCACCCGCGCCACCGCGTCGCGCACGCAGTCCTGCTCCAGATCAACGCCGGGGGTGACGCGCACGTTGTGCATGATCTGCGGAAATTTGCTCACGCCGGCACGCGCCTCGGACAAGGTGATGCCGGTATCAACCAGCGCAAACAGCACTTTCAGTGCCGCCACCAGCCCATCACCCGTGGTGGTGACGTCAGCGCAGATGATATGGCCGGAATTTTCGCCGCCCAGCTGCCAGCCCCGCGACTGCATCAACTCCTTGACGTAGCGGTCACCAACCCGAGCACGGGCAAAGGGAATTTCCAGCTGCTTCAGGGCGAGCTCGAAGCCCATATTGGACATCAGCGTGCCCACCACACCGTGACAGTAACCCTGGGTGCGCATTTGGTCGCGGGCGATGATGTACAGCAGTTCGTCGCCGTCGACCACGGTGCCGTCGCGATCGACAAAAACCACGCGGTCGCCATCGCCATCAAAGGCAATACCGAGATCGGCGCCTTCGGCCACCACCCGCTCACTCAGAGCCCGGGGGTGGGTGGAACCGACCTCGCGATTGATATTGAAACCGTTGGGTTCGACGCCGATGGCGATGACTTCAGCATCCATTTCCCGCAGCACCTTGGGCGCCACGCTGTAGGTGGCGCCGTGGGCACAGTCCACCACAATCTTCAGGCCACGCAGACTGAAGCCGCGCGGCAGCGAGTGCTTGCAGAACTCGACATAGCGGCCCTCGGCGTCGTCGACTCGCTCCACCTTGCCGAGATCGGCGGAATCGGCGGTGGTCATGGGCACATCCATCTGCGCCTCGATGGCCAGCTCCACCTCGTCGGGCAGTTTGCTGCCGTCGCCGGAGAAAAACTTGATGCCATTGTCGTAGAAGGGGTTGTGGGAGGCAGAGATAACGATGCCCGCCTGGGCATTCATGGAGTGAGTCAGGTAGGCGATGGCCGGCGTCGGCATCGGCCCCAGCAAGCGCACATCTACGCCTGCGGCGACCAGCCCCGCTTCCAGTGCCGACTCGAACATATAACCGGAAATACGGGTGTCCTTGCCAATCAGCACCCTGCTGCGGCCACCGCGAGCAAACACCTTGCCCACGGCCCAGCCCAGCTGCAATACGAAATCGGCGGTAATCGGCGCCTCACCGACACGGCCACGGATGCCGTCGGTACCAAAATACTTCTTGTTCATGCGATGGATTCTCTTATGGTCGCGGTCGCGATTTTCACCGCGTCTACGGTTTCTGCCACATCGTGGGCGCGAATAATACGCGCACCACCGGCCACCGCCAAGGTTGCCAGCGCGATGCTGCCAGCGAGACGCTCGCCGACGCCGCGACCGGTGACGGCACCGATCAGCGATTTGCGCGACAACCCCGCCAGCAGCGGGTAACCCAGCTCTGTCAGCTGCGGCAGACGATGCAATAGGGCGAGATTGTGCTCCGGAGTCTTGCCAAAGCCGAAGCCGGGATCGAGCAGGATCTGCTCACGCGCGATTCCCGCCCCAACACAGGCCTGCGCCCGCTCGCGCAGATAGCCGGCGACCTCAGCCACCACATCGCCGTAGCGGGGGTCGCGCTGCATCTCGCCGGGCTCGGCGGGCATATGCATGAGGCACACCGGCAGGCCGCTGTCGGCGGCGGCTGCCAGGGCGCCGTCGCGAGTCAGCGCGCGCACGTCGTTGAGCAGGCCGGCGCCACAGGCGGCGGCCTCGCGCATCAGTGCCGCGGTGCTGGTATCAACCGAAATGACCGTATCAAAACGCTGGGCGATGGCCGCCACCACCGGCAGCACGCGTTCGGCCTCCTGCTCGGCACTGACCGGAGCGGCACCGGGGCGGGTAGACTCGCCACCCACGTCAATGATCGCCGCCCCCTCGGCCAACATGGTCTCGACGCGGCGCAGCACCGCGTCCAGCGCCAGCTGGCCAGAGCGGTGATAACTGCCGCCATCAGAGAAGGAGTCGGGGGTGACGTTGAGCACCCCCATTACGCAGGGGGTGGACAAGTCGAGTTGACGGCCGCCACAACACAGTGTGGCGGCCTTTGGTTCTAGCACTGGATTTGCTCAGGGATCAGTGGCCGCGCAGCGGGCCGCCGATAGGGCCGTCCTGGCGGCTTTTCGAGGCCGGCTTTTCGCCATCAGACTGCACGGCGCCACCACCGGGCGGCTCGTCGTGCCAATCGGCCGGTTCACGCGGCGGGCGACCGGACATGATGTCGTCGATCTGCTCAGAGCTGATGGTTTCGTACTTCATCAGCGCCTGCGCCATGGACTCCAGCTTGTCTCGGTTCTCCTCCAGCAGCTTGCTGGCGGTTTCGTAGCACTCGTCGATGATGTGGCGCACTTCCTCGTCGATCTGGCGCGCCGTTTCCGCAGAGACACCGGCGTGATGCTGGGCAGCGGAGCGACCCAGGAAGGGCTCGTCGTCGCTTTCATCGTACAGCAGCGGCCCCATGCGCTCAGACAGCCCCCACTTGGTGACCATTTTGCGCGCCATCTCGGTGGCGCGCTGAATATCATTGGAGGCGCCGGTGGTGACGCCGTCCGGCCCCAGCGTCATCTCTTCGGCAATACGGCCGCCGAACAGCGAGCAGATGGAGCTGATGATATAGCGGCGGCTGTGGCTGTAGCGGTCTTCCTCCGGCAGGAACATGGTCACACCCAGCGCGCGACCGCGCGGGATGATGCTGACCTTGTACACCGGGTCGTGCTCGGGCATCAGCCGGCCAACAATGGCATGCCCCGCCTCGTGGTAGGCGGTGTTCAGTTTTTCTGCCTCGGACATCACCATGGAACGGCGCTCGGCGCCCATCATGATTTTGTCCTTGGCCATATCAAACTGGTCGCGACCTACCAGGCGCAGGTTGGAGCGCGCGGCAAACAGCGCCGCCTCGTTGACCAGGTTGGCCAGATCGGCACCGGAGAAGCCGGGGGTACCGCGGGCGATCACGCCGGGGTCCACACCCTCGGCCAGCGGCACTTTGCGCATGTGCACGCGCAGGATCTGCTCGCGGCCGCGAATATCGGGCAGCGGCACCACCACCTGGCGATCGAAGCGGCCGGGGCGCAGCAGCGCCGGGTCCAGCACGTCGGGGCGGTTGGTGGCGGCGATGACGATCACGCCCTCGCTGCCCTCGAAACCGTCCATTTCCACCAGCAGTTGGTTGAGGGTCTGCTCGCGCTCGTCGTGACCACCGCCCAGGCCGGCGCCACGGTGGCGGCCGACGGCGTCGATCTCGTCGATAAAGATGATGCAGGGCGACTGCTTCTTGGCCTGGTCGAACATGTCGCGCACGCGCGAGGCGCCGACACCGACAAACATCTCGACAAAGTCGGAACCGGAGATGGAGAAGAACGGCACCTTGGCCTCGCCGGCAATGGCCTTGGCCAGCAGGGTCTTACCGGTACCGGGCGGCCCCACCATCAGCACACCGCGGGGAATGCGGCCACCCAGGCGCTGGAATTTGCCGGGATCGCGCAGGAATTCCACCAGCTCCTGCACATCCTCCTTGGCCTCGTCGACGCCGGCGACGTCGGCAAAGGTGGTCTTGATCTGGTCTTCACTGAGCAGTCGCGCCTTGCTCTTGCCGAAGGCCATCGGGCCGCCGCGGCCGCCGCCGCCACCGCCCTGCATCTGACGCATGAAGAACATGAACACCGCGAGAATGATCAGGATGGGGAAACTGGCCACCAGCAGCTGGGTCCACAGGCTCTGCTGCTCGGGCTTGACCCCCTTGACCGCCACGTTGTGGTTGTAGAGGTCATCGATCAGCTTGGGGTCTTCCAGCATCGGGCGCACAGCTTCAAACCGGCTGTTGTCGCGACGCAGGCCGCGGAACACCATGCCGTCTACGGTGACTTCCTGCACGCGGTCATTGCGCACTTCCTGGATAAATTCGGAGTAGTTCAGCTGTTCGACACTGGGCTGCACGCTGAAATTATTGAACACCGTCAGCAGCACCGCGGCGATGATCAGCCACAACACTAAATTTTTTGCCATATCGTTCAAAGACCCAACCTCATGAATTCACACCGTTTCTGCGCTGACCACGGCATTTCCTGCAGTTTAGACACACTCTACACCAGAAAATCGGTGCTCTCCATGCATAATTACCCGCATAGTCCCGCCCAAAAACCGCAGCAGCGCGCCCCAAAGAAAGGGGGTTCGCACTGGTGTAGCGGCTCGGCAAGTGATTTTTGCCACGAAACTGTTGCCAGGAAACTTTTGCCACGAAACTGTTGCCACTAAACACCGCGTCACCGGCAGCGGGGCCGCTTGCGGGCTAACCGCGGCGCCCGCGCCCCAGCAGGTACACTTCGCGTGAGCGCGGCCGCGATGCCGAGGGCTTGCGCGTGATCACCGCGTCGAAATTCTCGCGCAGCTGGCGGTACAGCTCATCAAAGCCCTCACCCTGAAACACCTTGGTAAGAAAGCAGCCACCCGGCTGCAATACGCGCAGCGCCATGTCCAGCGCCAACTCAACCAGATACATG
>JBFHRT010000009.1:0-16476 GCA_041591575.1 Spongiibacteraceae bacterium | reverse complement strand
TCTTTCAGGCGGCGATGAGCGCGACGCAGAATGTCCGCATCGCTGTCGCCGCGCACGTAATCATAGGTGTCAGGGAAGAACTGCCCCTCGGGGTGCTCCGCCAGCGGATCATCCACGCCCAGCTGCGGCCACAGCGGCTGCCCCAACTGCAACTCACTGCGCAGCTTCGGCTGCTGGCGCAAGTGCTCGATGGCCTGGCGAATGGTCCAGCCCTCGGGCAGGGTCACGCGATGGCGGAGTACCCGCCCCTGGCGCATCATCGCCAGCAGCTGATCAGGGGTCATACCGGGCTGCAGACGATATTCCCCGGCCTTGATCTGTGCGGCGTCGCCGCGCAGCCGCGCGTGCAACTGCAACAGCCGCGGCTGCGCCAATACGCCGCGGCGCGCGAGGTCATTGGTCATGGCGATAAAGCTGGTGCCCTGACTCAATTCGTAATCCAGCCCCTCTTGTGGCAGTGCCAGTGGCTGCTTCATCTGCCAGTCGAGATAAAAGCGGCCAGCAGCCAGCGCCGCCGCTACCAGCAACGACAATACCAGTGCGCGAGTTAACCACTTACGCATGGCGACAACCCGTGCAGCCAGCCGAATCGAAACCATCAGCCATGCCAATACGCCTCGAACGCCTGCTGCAACTCCCGGGTAACCGGGCCAATGGCTTTACGATGGCAACCAATGGCGACAACTGGCCAGATGCCAATAAGACTGTTGGTCAAGAACACTTCCTGCGCCGCATAGAGATCATTCAACGATAAGGGCGTTATTGTAACCCGGCGCCCCGCCGCTGCCTGCGCATGGGCTAACACTTTTGCCCGCACGATGCCGGCAACACCGCACTGGGTCAGCGCCGGTGTCAGCAGCTCGCCGTCTCGAACCAGGAATAGATTGGTTTTGGTACCTTCAATCAAGCGGCCGCCGTCGTCCGTCATCAAACCTTCGTCGGCAGCGCTGAGCTCGGCACTGGCCAGCACCTGCTCAAGGCGATTGAGGTGCTTGATACCGGCCAGCGCGGGATTGCGCGACAGTCGCTGCCGGCACAGCTGCACCCGCACGCCCTGCTGCCAGCGACTACCATCGTCGGCAGGCGCCGGCGACAAGGCAACCAGGCGCTCGCACTGTCGCGATGCCGGCGCGTAGCCGCGACCGCCGCTGCGGCGCCAGAGCATCAGCTTCAGCACCTGGCGGCCAGCACCAGCGACACCAAGCAGGCGCTGAATATCGTCGCGCAATTGGCGTTCAGGCACATCCAGACCCAGTCGCTGACCGTCGCGAACCAGACGCGCCAGGTGTTCTTCCAGCCAGTGCACGCGACCGTCGCGCAGCATCAGCGTTTCGAACAGGCCATCGCCATAGGCGGCGGCGCGACAGTCGGCGGGCACGACGGCCGCCGGCGCACCGTTATACAGCGTCAGCACCGGCGCCGTCACCGTCGCGCTCTCCGGTGTGCTCAGTCTGGCAGCCCAAACAACAGACTGCCGTTGGTGCCGCCAAAGCCAAAGGAGTTGGACAGCGCGTAACGAATCTGGCGCTGCTGGGCAGTGTGCGGCACGTAGTTGAGGTTGCAGCCGTCGCCGACGTTGTCGAGGTTGATGGTGGGCGGCGCCACCTGGTCGCGCAGCGCCAGCACGGTAAAGATCGCCTCTACTGCGCCCGAGGCGCCCAGCAGGTGTCCGACCATGGACTTGGTGGAGCTCACCGCCAGCGCCTTGGCCGCGCTGCCGAACACCCGCTCAACTGCTTTGGATTCCGCTACATCACCGGCGGGCGTCGAGGTGCCGTGAGCGTTGATGTAGTCGACCTGGTCCGGGTTGAGCGCGGCGTCATTCAGCGCTGCCTGCATGGAGCGCGCGGCGCCATTGCCGTCCTCGGGCGGCGAGGTCATGTGGTAGGCATCACCACTCATGCCAAACCCGACCAGCTCTGCGTAGATGCGCGCGCCGCGCGCCTTGGCCGCCTCATACTCTTCCAGCACCAACACACCGGCGCCGTCGCTGAGCACAAAACCGTCGCGATCACGGTCCCAGGGGCGGCTGGCCGCTTGCGGATCGTCATTGCGGGTGGACATGGCCCGCGCCGCGGCGAAACCACCGAGCCCCACCGGTGTGGTGGCCATTTCTGCTCCGCCGACCACCATGGCGTCAGCATCGCCGTAGCCGATCATACGCGCTGCCAAACCGATGCTGTGGGTGCCCGTGGTGCAGGCGGTGGCAACAGCGATATTGGGGCCACGCAGGCCATAGCGAATCGACAGAAAGCCGGCGACCATGTTGATGATGGCGCCAGGTACGGTGAACGGAGACAGCTTGCGCGGACCGCTCTTGTCGAGGATGTGGCGGCTCTTTTCGATAAGGCCTATGCCGCCGATGCCCGAGCCAATGGCAGCACCGATGCGATCGGCATTGGCCTCGGTGATTTCCAGACCGGAGTCCTCAATGGCCTGCACTGCAGCCGCCATACCGTAGTGAATAAACGGATCGACTCGCTTGGCTTCCTTTGCCGGCATGTACTGGCTGACATCGAAATCCTTGATGGCGCCGCCAAAGCGGGTGCTGAATTCGGAAACATCAAAACCCTCGAGCGCGGCGATGCCGCTGCGGCCATCGACAATGCTTGCCCAGGTATCGTCCACATTGTTACCAACCGGTGTCACCATACCCAGGCCGGTCACCACCACCCGCCGTTTAGACATTGTTATCTCCAGTATTGCCTGCTGTCAGAATGTATTGAAATTGCGCACAATCCACGGCGCAAGTATGCCTGCCCACGCGTCCTGGCTACAAAAGCTGGACGCATAAAAAAAGCCGCTCTATCAAAAAATAGAAACGGCTTTCTCGGGACTGCGTAACGTCGCCGGGCGACGATTACTGCAGGTTTTCTTTGATGTAGTCGATAGCCAGCTTGACGGTGGTGATCTTCTCGGCTTCTTCGTCGGGAATTTCAGTTTCAAATTCCTCTTCCAGCGCCATGACCAACTCGACAGTATCCAGAGAATCCGCGCCCAGATCTTCTACGAAGGATGCAGACTCTTGAACATCCTCTTCTTTGACGCCCAGTTGCTCAGCAACGATCTTCTTGACGCGCTCTTCAATGCTGCTCATGGTTGTTATTGACTCCTGATTGATGGTTTTAAAGGGCGCTCGCCCCGGTTGTTCGTTTACACGCTGCCTCGACAACACACTTCGGGCAAGACGCTTTAAAACATCGCTTTACCGAGCCCGACACCGACTGGCGATACCGGGCCCTTACATTCGGGCGCTAATTCTAACCCGACAAAAGCGCTTTGTGCATAGCCTTTTGCGAAAAACTGCTTTTTTTCGCCAAAAAATCGTTCAAAAACAAATGTTTACGCCATATACATACCGCCATTAACATGGATGGTTTCACCGGTAATATAGCTGCCGGCGTCACCGGCCAGGAAAGAAACCACCGCGGCGATTTCTTCCGGCTGACCCAGCCGCGCCAGCGGAATCTGACCCTGCAGCAACTCGCGCTGCGCCTCGGGCAGCTCGCGCGTCATATCGGTGTCTATAAAGCCCGGCGCCACGCTGTTGACGGTGATGTTGCGCGAGCCCAGCTCGCGCGCCAGCGCCCGCGAGAAACCTTCCATGCCCGCCTTGGCGGCGGCATAGTTGGCCTGACCGGCGTTGCCCATGGAACCAACCACCGAGCTGATGTTGATGATGCGGCCCCAGCGCGCCTTAGTCATGCCGCGCAGCACCGCCTTGCTCAGCCGGTAGAGGGAATTGAGGTTGGTATCGATAACATCGAACCACTCCTCTTCCTTCATCCGCATCATGATGTTGTCTTTGGTGATGCCGGCATTGTTGACCAGCACTGTGGGCGCGCCATATTTGTCGCCGATAGCGGCCAGGCAGGCTGTCACCGAGTCACTGTCGCTGATGTTCAGCACCATGCCCTCGCCCTTGGCGCCGGCCTCGCTCAGGTAGGCACTAATGGCCTCTGCGCCGCGCTCAGAAGTAGCAGTACCCACCACGGTCAAACCCTGCTCTGCCAGCTGGCTGGCAATAGCCTTACCAATGCCACGGCTGGCACCTGTTACCAATGCAATGCGTTCAGACATTTCTTTTTTTCTCCGCTATCAAACCGCTATCAATCGTTGAGGGCACTCAGCGCAGCTTCCAGGCTGGAGGGTGCTTCAATATTCAGGCATTCCAACGGCTTGTGGATGCGCTTGTTGAGACCACTCAGCACCTTGCCGGGACCGCACTCAACAGTGGTGGCAATGCCATTAGCCACCATGGTGTTGACGCAATCCACCCATTTCACCGTGCTGTAGATCTGCTCAACCAACAGCGCCTTGATCGCCGCAGGGTCAGACTCGGTCTGCGCATGAACATTGTGCACCACCGGTACCTGTGGTGCGCTCAACTCGATGCTGGCCATGGCCTCTTCGAGCTTCTCACCGGCCGGGCGCATCAGCGAGGTATGGAAAGGCGCGCTGACCGGCAGCGGCATGGCACGCTTGGCGCCCGCCTCCTTGCACAGCGCAATTGCCGCATCGACCGCGGCAACCTGGCCGGCGATGACCACCTGACCCGGTGAGTTGTAGTTCACCGCTTCAACCACACCGGTGCTGGCTGCCTTTTCACAGATCTCGGCAATGGCGGCATCGTCCAGCCCCAGTACCGCGGCCATGGCGCCCTCGCCCACCGGCACTGCGGTCTGCATAAACTGGCCGCGGGCGCGCACTAGTTTCACCGCGTCGCTGAAACCCAGCGCACCGGCGCACACCAGCGCCGAGAACTCGCCCAGGCTATGGCCGGCCATATACGCCGGTGCCGCACCGCCCTGCTGCTGCCATACACGCCACAGCGCCACACTGGAGGTCAACAGAATGGGCTGGGTGTTTTCAGTCAGATTGAGCTGCTCCTGCTCGCCGTTCTGAACCATGTTCCACATGTCATAGCCCAGGGCATCCGAGGCTTCTTGAAAGGTTTCACCGACGATGGCAAATTCGCCGGCGATTTCCGCCAGCATGCCGACCTTCTGTGAACCCTGACCGGGAAAAACAAAGGCGAGTGCATTGTTATTCATAGTGATTCCTATCGTTACCTGTCATTCAATCGCGTTATTCGAAATCAGTTATGCAGCCGCATACGATACTCGTGATGCAGCCAGATTTATTGTCATTACGCGCGCAAACATCGTCACAGCAGCGGCGCCTGCCCACCGGGCCGGATGGCGTCAATGCAAGGACTTACCGGCAGTTGCAGCGCCAAGCTGACGCTCGATTCGCTGCGGCAGCGACTGCTCTACCGCTGCAGCCGCTTCCTGTATGGCGCAGGCAAAACTCTCCGCCGAGGAGCTGCCGTGGCTCTTGATGACCACACCGCGCAGCCCCAGCAATGCGGCGCCATTATACTGTTGCGGATCAATTTTTCTGTGAAATCTTTTCAGCAGTGGTTGCAGTAACAGACCACCCAACACCCCGTACCAATTGCGGGAAAAGCTGTTGCGCAGCTGAGTACCGATCAGTGACGCGGTACCTTCGCAGACTTTCAGTGCAACATTGCCGACGAAGCCGTCGCATACCACCACATCGGCGGCACCGGAAAAAATATCGTTTCCTTCGATATTGCCGATGTAATTGAGCGCAGCATCCTCGGCCAGCAACTTGGCCGCGGCCTTCACCTGCTCATTCCCCTTGATCAGTTCTTCACCGATATTGAGCAGCGCCACTCGCGGTTGCGCCATGCCGTGTATCTCCGCCAAAGCGCTGCCCATGGTGGCAAACTGGTGAAGCTCCTGCGCGCTGCAATCGACATTGGCGCCCAGGTCCAGCAGATAGGTGTGCCCTGTCAGCGAGGGAATCGGCGCGCAGATGGCCGGGCGGTCGATGCCCGGCAGCGTTTGCAGCAGATAGCGCCCCATAGCCATCAAGGCACCGGTATTGCCGGCACTGACAACGGCGCGAACCTGACCGTCACGCAGCAGCTCGAGACTCTTCCACAGGGAAGATTCACGCTTGGCGCGCAGTGCAACAGAGGGTTTTTCATCCATCGCCACCACATCGGGGGCGTGAACAATGGAGATGCGGCCAGCAGGCAGGCGCAGGCGCGCCACTTCGGCCTCGATATCGGCGCGATCGCCGACGAGAGTGAGGTGTATCCGGGGATTTTCAGCAATCGCCGTGGCGACCGCGGGAATAGCAGAACGGAGACCGAAGTCTCCGCTCATCACATCAATCGCGATACGCAGCATCGCTGCGCGCTTATTCCTCTTCGGAACCCGCGACGACTTTGCGGCCGCGGTAGAAGCCGTCTGCAGTCACGTGGTGACGGCGGTGCTTCTCGCCGCTGGTCTGGTCAACAGACAGGGCAGCGCCGCTGAGGGCGTCGTGGGAACGGCGCATGTCCCGGCGAGAACGGGTTTTACGGTTTTGTTGTACAGCCATGGCCTACAAACTCCTAATCGCGTTTATCGCTAGATTTCAAATTCTTCAATACGGCAAAGGGGTTATCCCGTTCCTCTGCCTGTTCTTCACCCGCGTCTTCGGCGGGAAAGCTACTGCGGCTGCTGCCGGCACAATCGGCCTCATTATGGTAGGCAACGATTGGCATGCTGACGATCAGCTCGTCTTCAATCAGCGGCAGCAGCTCCGCCTGATCACTCTCCAGCAACACAGCGTCCAGCTCCTTGGGCACCGAGGAAAGCTGACTTTCACCCAGCACCAAGGCCAGTTCAAAACTGGATTCCACCGGCAGCGACACCGGCTGCATACAACGCTGGCAGATGGCTTCTACGCGGGTCGCCAACTGTCCGCTGACCCGGTACAACCCCCGATCACCCTGGAAAAAGCGCAGATCGACCGTGACCTCTCCCGCTTCGCTGCTTAAACCAGCAACAAAGCGCGGGAAATGGCCCACCGGTTCAACGGCTTGCACCTCGGCGCCGGCGCTGGCCAGCTTGCGTACATCTACCCATCTGGGCAGGGGCTGTCTTTGCATAGGCGCGCAATCATAGGGGCATAACCCCCTGATGTCAAAGAAAAAGCGTTAAACTAGCGCCAGCCTACACAGGGAGAAACCACGTTTTGCCAGCCGCCTCGCAACTGCCCCCCGACATTATCCTGGCCTCAACATCAAAATATCGCCGCAAGCTATTGAGCCAGCTGGAAATACCCTTCAGCACTCAGCCGCCAAACGTCGACGAATCGGCTCTGCCCGGAGAGGCGCCCAGCGAGCTGGCGCGACGACTGGCCCAGGCCAAGGCCCGCGCCGTGGCCGCCCAAAACCCGACCAGCCTGGTGATAGCCTCTGACCAGGTCGCGGAACTGGACGGCAAAGCCCTGTGCAAGCCCGGCAGCGTCGAGCGCGCCGAGGCCCAGCTGCTCGCCGCCAGTGGGCGCAGCGTACTGTTTCACACAGGGCTGTGCGTGATCAACGGCGAGCGCGAGCATTTGTTGGTGGAAGAATTTCGCGTGCGTTTCCGCACACTGACAGCGGAGCAAATCCACCGCTATGTGGCGCGCGAGCAGCCGCTGGACTGCGCTGGCAGCTTCAAGGCCGAAGGCCTGGGCATTACCCTGTTCGAATCACTGAGCGGCCGCGACCCCAATACACTGATCGGCCTGCCGCTGATTGCGCTGACCGATATTCTGCTGGCGGAGAAATACCCCATCCTGTAAGCCATGAAAATCGCAACTCGCGAACTACAGGGCGCCACTTATATAAAAGGAAAGCAGCAAACGCGGCCCGGCAAGGTTCAGCAGCCCACGCAAGCGTGCAAATGGCGGCAGTATGTGCGGCCCGCACCCTGGATTCGGGCCTTCGCCGGAACGACTCGACGGTTATTGGCAGGGCCAGGGGCGCAATGCACAGTCACGCCAGGGCCGCCTCCCGCCCAAGCGTTACATCAGCCACACCTCTCACGCCGCCACCCCGTGCGCACCCCGCTCTGCACCGTCACCTCAGACGCGCCGCTTGCGATCTGGGGTCCAGCTGCTGTTACACCGCAGCCTGCATCTAGCCGGCCACAACCCACCCATGAGACCCACACCCCGGACTCCAGCCTTCGCCAGCAAGCGGCTACACCAGATTGGCCACCTCATCGACCAATGCAGCAAACTCATCGATAACGGCTGCCGGCTGCCAGCGCTGCAGCCGCTCAGGAGCATGTGCTCCATAACTGACAGCAATGCGCGGCATAGCGGCGCGCGCCGCCATCTCCATATCGTATTCGGTATCACCCACCATCACCGCCCTGCTGGCTGGCACCGACAGCTCCGCGCACAACTCGTCCAGCATCAGCGGGTCGGGCTTTGAGCGGGTTTCGTCGGCGCAGCGGCTGGCATGAAAAAACGCATTAAGCTGGAGATTGCCCAGCACCCGGTCCAGACCCCGTCGACTCTTGCCGGTTGCCACCGCCAACTGATGCCCCTCATCACGAAGATGCTGCAGGGTTTCCATCACCCCCGGAAAGAAGGCGCAGGGCACCTGGTCAGCCGCCACAAAATGCCGGCTGTAGCTCAACCTCAGCGCCTCACGCGTCGCCTCACTTGCCGCCGGGTAGAGCTCAAACAGGGCCTCCACCATACCCAGACCGATGATATTGCGAACTTCATCGGCGCTTCGCGACACCTCCCCCACCTCCTCGGCCGCCGCCTGCATGCAGCGCACGATCTTGCCGGTGGAATCTATCAGCGTGCCATCCCAGTCAAAAATTATGAGCATAGCTAGTCAGTTAGCGCCATCTTCAAGAATATGGCTTAAGTCAGGCCCCAGCGGTGCCGAGACCTGAATGCGACGCTCATCCAGTTGAAAATCAAGACTGTGGGCATGCAGGAACAGGCGTTTCAGGCCGCGGGCGCGAAACTGGCGATTGGCCTCGTCATCACCGTACTTGTCATCACCGATGATCGGGTAACCCGCCGCCAGGCAGTGCACCCGGATCTGGTGGGTACGGCCGGTGACCGGCTTGGCCTCAACCAGTGTCGCCCCGGGAATGCGCCGCACCACCCGGTACTCGGTCAGCGCCGACTTGCCGTCAGGATCGACCCGCACCATGCGCTCACCGGAGCTGAGCACGTTTTTCTGCAGCCGCGCCTTCACCTGCTGCTTGCGCACCGGCCACTTACCCGCCACCAGCGCATAGTAACGCTTGTCCACCGTGCCCTCGCGCAGCATAACGTGCAGGCGCTTGAGCGCGCTGCGCTTCTTAGCCAGCATCACGCAGCCGGAGGTGTCCCGATCCAGGCGATGCACCAGCTCCAGGAAGCGCGCCTCCGGCCGCAGCTGACGCAGGGCCTCGATCAAGCCCAGACTGACCCCCGAGCCACCGTGCACCGCCAGCCCCGAGGGCTTGTTGACGATCAGCAGCTCGTCGTCTTCGTACAGCACTGCCTCGGCCAGCGCCTCCGCTAGCGATCCCGACACTTTTGCCGGCGTACCCGCCTCGGCCTGGCGCACCGGCGGAATCCGCACGCTGTCGCCGCTGCGCAGCTTGTAATCGGGCTTGATACGCGCCTTGTTGACCCGCACCTCGCCCTTGCGCAGCAAGCGATAGATGCGCGATTTGGGCACCCCCTTAAGCTCGCGCAGCAGGAAGTTGTCGATGCGCTGACCGTCGTGGCCATCATCAATGGTAACCAGCCGCACTACTGGCGACCGCTGGGCTTCTGAGTTCACTGCGAGGCCTACGTAACTAATTGAGGCAGCTGATTTTTGCTGCTATAGTGGGAGCTTGGCGCACGGGCCCGGTTCCCGCCGCAGCACTATCAGGCTGCGCCGCGAGGGAATACCGCCGGCCGTCATGAGGTAAAGAGGCCGCCACGCTGTCACCAAACAAGTGGCCGCCCTATCGAACAGCCAGGTACGTGACACGCATTTTAACGCAGTGTGCGTACAAATATTAACAGTGCGAGAAAATTTGTCGCACCGTACGTGTGATTCGAGACAACTGAAAGCACAGTAACCGGGCGTCGCCGACCGGGCCCAGAGTGGCCGTCGCGACAACAGGCAGGCGAAGGCGCCAATGCTCCCGGTAATACCGTAGTCATATTGCAGTTTTTTGGCAGTAAACCTGAGCCGTGTAGCCGAAGAGGACCCACAGCCAACAAGCACCGTCGCTCACAGGACAGGCCCGCAACATGGGCAGCAACCGAACCGGAGCGCCCCTGCTCGGCACACAGCTCGTGCTTTCGCAGACAATCACATGAGCGGTCAGCAAAATCTCGCCCAAGGGATTTTCAGCTCATATGAAGAGAATGCTAATCAACGCAACTCAGCCAGAGGAGTTGCGAGTGGCACTGGTCGACGGCCAGCGCCTCTACGATCTGGACATTGAAAACCGCACGCGAGTACAGAAAAAAGCCAACATCTACAAAGGTGTCATCACTCGCGTAGAGCCCAGCCTCGAAGCCGCCTTTGTCGACTTTGGCGCCGAGCGCCACGGTTTTCTGCCCCTCAAGGAAATTGCCCGCGAATATTTCTACCGCTCGCCCAGCGACGTCCAGGGCCGCTTCAAAATCAAAGATGTGGTCAAGGAAGGCACCGAAGTCGTCGTTCAGGTTGACAAGGAAGAACGCGGCAACAAAGGCGCCGCGCTGACCACCTTTGCCAGCCTCGCCGGTCGCTATCTGGTGCTGATGCCCAACAACCCCCGCGCCGGCGGCATCTCCCGCCGCATCGAGGGCGAAGAGCGCGCCGAGCTGCGCGAAGCACTGAGCAAAATTACCGTTCCCAACGGCATGGGCGTCATCGTGCGCACGGCAGGCATTGGCCGCAGCGCCGAGGAGCTGCAGTGGGACCTGGATTACCTGTTGCACCTGTGGGAAGCCGTGCAGCAGGCCTCCGAGGAGAAAAAAGCCCCCTTCCTGATCCTGCAGGAAAGCAATGTCATTATTCGCGCCATTCGCGACTACCTGCGCGACGATATCGACCAGGTGCTGATTGACGGCGAAGACTCCTACAACGAAGCCAAGCACTTCGTTGAACAGGTCATGCCGCAGTACAAACAGAAGATCCGCTACTACACTGACGCGGTGCCGCTGTTCAACCGCTACCAGATCGAGAGCCAGATCGAGTCCGCGTTCCAGCGCGAGGTGCAACTGCCCTCCGGCGGCTCCATTGTGATCGACCCCACCGAGGCACTGGTATCCATTGATATCAACTCGGCGCGCGCCACCAAGGGCAGCGATATCGAGGAAACTGCGCTGCAGACCAACCTCGAAGCAGCCGAGGAAATCGCCCGCCAGCTGCGCCTGCGTGATATTGGCGGCCTGATCGTCATCGATTTCATCGACATGATGGCCCAGCGCAACCAGCGCGAAGTGGAAAACCGCATGCGCGACGCCCTGGAAGCCGACCGCGCACGCGTGCAACTGGGCCGCATTTCCCGCTTCGGCCTGCTGGAAATGTCGCGCCAGCGCCTGCGCCCCTCACTGGGCGAAACCAGCGGCAAAGTCTGCCCCCGCTGCAGCGGCCAGGGCAGCATCCGTGACACCAAGTCGCTGGCGCTCTCCATCCTGCGCCTGGTGGAAGAAGAAGCCAACAAAGAGAAAAGCGCAGAGGTTCGCGCCATTGTGCCGGTGGAGGTCGCCTCCTACCTGCTCAACGAAAAGCGCAGCCCCATTCACGAGATCGAACAGCGCGCCGGCGTGCGCGTGGTGGTGATCCCGGCCCCGGCACTGGACACCCCCCACTTCGAAGTACAGCGCCTGCGCGAGAGCGATGTTGGCCACACATCTGAAGTCAGCTACAAGATTTCCGTAGACATTGAGGGCGAAAGCGAGGCTCGTGAGGTCAGCGCACCGGCGGCACCGGTACAACAGGCCGCGGTCAGAAGCGTATCCCCGCAAGCGCCCGCGCCGACCCCTGCGCCCAGCGCACCGGCGGCCCCAGCTAACGTAGAAGCCGCTGGCGAAGGCCTGTTCAGCAAGCTGGCCAAAAGCCTGTCGTCGCTGTTCAAGGGCGAAGAGGTGGTTGAGGAAGCCCCGCCCAAGAAAACCATGCCCAGCGGCCGCAGCGGCGGCCGCCAGCAGAACCGCCAGGACAACCGCGGTCGCCAGCAATCCCGTGGTGGACGCGGCGGTCGCGGCCGCCGTGGCGGCGGTGGCGGTGGCGGCGAGCGCGCCGCTGCTGAAGCCCGCGAACCGCGTGAAAACCGCGAACCTCGCGGCGAGCGCGAAAACCGCGAAGCACGTGAGCCGCGCGAAAACCGTGAAAACCGCGAATCTCGCGGCGGCCGCGGCGGCCGCGGTCGTCAGCGCCAGGGCGAACGCCGCGGAGGCGAGGATCGCCGCGACGAACGCAATGAGCAGCGCCGCGACGAGCAGCAAGCGCAGCGCCGAGAGGAACAGCAGGTAGAACGCGCAGAAGCACAAGCTCATGCTCCCGAGGAGCGTGGCGACAGCGCCAAAAGCGATGAAAATCGCCCGCAGCGCCGCCCATCGGGCCGCAGAGGCCGCCGTCCCGCCGAGCGCAAGCGCGGCGAAATCCAGGCCAATGCCGAGCAGGTCAGCGTAGATAGCGCCGAGCAGCAAGCAGCCGCGACCTCTCCGACCGTCGGCGCGGATACCGAGAAAGCCGCTGCGCCGCAAAACACGGCCACCGCCGAGCCCAAGGCAACAGCAACCACAGATGCCGCCACCGAGCAGCAAGCCCCTACCGAGGCCGCAGCTGAAACCACGGCGACCAACCAGGCCGCTGCCAAAGAGCCCGCTGCCAAGGAAGCAAAAACTGCTGAGCCGACACCCGTCGCAAGCGTTGAACAGCCCGCGGTGAGTGAAGAAAAGCCCAGCGCAAGCGAAGCAAGCCCCGCAGCAAGCACGCAGGCACCTGCCAAGCCCGAGGCTGCCGAGGTGAAAGTCGTCGAGGCCGAGGAGACCACAGCCCCTGCCGCTGCCGCTCCCAAGGCTGAATCCGCCAAAGCCGATGTCGGCGCCACCGAGGCAAAGGCTGAGGCCGCCGCCGAGACCAAGCCGGCCGCAGCAGTCAAACCCGTGAGCCAGCAGCCCAAGCCCACCGGCGTCGCCGCGCGCGCAGCCAACGATCCGCGTGTCAATCCAAAGCCGGTGGTCGAGCTTGCCATTGAAACTGGCTCGCCGACGCCGCCGCCGCTGAATCCAGAACTGCGTGCAGAGCCCGACCCCAGTCGGCCGAAGCCGCCGCGGGCCAGCAACGACCCGCGCAATAACTAAGCGCTCAGCGCAACACAAAAAAGCCCGGTTCGCCGGGCTTTTTTGTGCCTCCCCGCTCAGCGGCCGTCCAATTAAAAAATCCTTGGCAATCAGCCGCTTTGCATCTTGTCACCGCTTAGCAGGTCTGTATAATCTGCCCTTCCTCGGAGGGGTGGCAGAGTGGTTGAATGCACCGGTCTTGAAAACCGGCGTGGGTTCGCGCCCACCCAGGGTTCAAATCCCTGCCCCTCCGCCATCATTTGAAAAAGCCGGCTTCGCGCCGGCTTTTTTTTGGCTGCCAATTCGCCTGGTGCCGCTACCAGGCCACCGCGACCCAGCAGCAAATGCCGCTTCAGGCTGGCGCAAAACTCACAGCCACAAGGCCCAAATAGCCTTGCTTTTGCAGGGGGGCGCAGTATGATTTGTAGCAGTGCAACTCATTGATCACGGAGAGAGTGATGCAAGATCGACCGGTTTTCCAAAGCCATACGGACATCGCCAGCCAGGGCATTGAAATCAACAAGGTGCTGCGCAACACCTACATGTTGCTGAGCATGACCCTGCTCAACAGTGCCGCCTTCGCGGGCGTGGCCATGGCCATGAACCTGTCCCACGGAATGGGTCTGGTACTGAGCATTCTCGGCCTCGTCACCCTATTTGTGGTGCACAAGACCGCCGACTCCGGCAAGGGCATCGTTGCCACGTTTGTATTCACTGCACTGCTGGGTGCCGCGCTGGGCCCAATGCTGCAGTACTACCTGGCACTGCCCAACGGCCCCAGCCTGGTCATGCAGGCACTCGGCGGCACCGCCGTGGTGTTCTTTGCCCTGTCCGGCTACGCGCTGACCACCCGCAAAGACTTTTCTTTTATGGGCGGTTTCCTGATGGTGGGACTGGTCGTCATTCTGGTGGCCTCGCTGGTCAATATCTTCACTCAGGTGCCGGCGGTATCACTGGCCATCTCCTCCGCCGCAGTGCTGATCATGTCGGGCCTGATCCTGTTCGACACCAGCCGCATCATTCACGGTGGTGAGACCAACTACATCCGCGCGACAGTGGCGCTGTACCTGGACATCTACAACCTGTTCGTACACCTGCTGCACCTGCTGACTGCGTTCGGCGGGGATGATTGATCGGCAAACGCTGCCAACAACCCCGGCCTCTGGCCGGGGTTTTCGGTTTTAGCCCATGAAATTTTCCATACTGGTCCTCGGCGCCCCCTATTCCCGTCAGTCTGTGCAGACAGCCTACCGCTTTGCCGATGCCGCTCTGCAGCGCGGCCACAGCATTTACCGCGTATTTTTCTATCACGATGCAGTGAACACCGGCAACGCACTGAGCCAGCCGCCACAGGACGCCGCGTCACTTCCTGCACTCTGGACCGAGCTGGGCCAGAAACACCAACTGGACCTGGTGGTTTGCATCAGCAGTGCGCTTAAACGCGGCGTGATTGACCCCACTGAGGCGGCACGCTATGAGAAACCGGCGGCCAACCTGGCTCCCGGCTTTGAACTCTCAGGCCTGGGCCAGTGGGTAGATGCCTGCCTGAACTCCGACCGCGTATTGACCTTCGGAGCCTGACGATGCCCAGCTTTCTGTTTGTCTGCCGCAAGCCCCCCTACGGTGACAGCCTGCCTCGCGAAGCGCTGGATATGGCACTAGCCACCGCGGCCTTTGACCAGCAGGTGTCGCTGTTTTTTACCGGTGACGGCGTTTGGCAGCTGCTGCAGGGTCAGGATGGCCAGCGCGCCGACCAGAAGGACATTGCCGCCCTGATCAGCGCCATGCCGCTGTACGACATTGAAGCGTTATATGCTGACAGCAGCTCCCTCCGCGATCGCGGCCTCAGACTGGAACAGCTGCTCCCTGGCGTGCACCTGCTCGAACCCTCAGCCTATGCGACACTGGCCGCAGAATCCGACGTTGTGTTGAACTTTTGACGCGCGGTGACGACATTCCCATGACCCTACATATCGTCAGCAAGGCCCCGGATCTCAACGCCGCACTGGCCGACTGCCTGCGGGTGGCGGCAGCTGGTGACAGTATCCTGTTGATTGAAGACGGCGTGCTGGCCGCAGTAGCCAGTAGTGCCTGGCACGCCCAGCTCGCCGCTCGCGAAGGCACCATCTACGCGCTGGACGACGATGTGGCCGCGCGCGGCTTGCAGTCGCTCTTGGGGGCGTCGGTAACGACCGTAGACTACGGCGCTTTTGTCGACCTCTGCTGCCAGCATCCCTCCGTACAAAGCTGGTTCTGAACATGACGCTACAACTTGAAGGGCGCGAGATTGCCACCGACAAGGAGGGCTATCTGCGCGAACTGGGAGACTGGGATGAAGCCGTAGCCGCCGCCATCGCCCGCACTGAAAATATCGACCTGACGGCGGAGCACTGGGAAGTCATCCACTGCATACGCCGCTTTTATCAGGAGTTCGGCCTCTCACCCGCCATGCGGCCACTGGTAAAATACCTGGGCCAGCAGCTGGGGCCGGAAAAAGGCCGAAGCATTCACCTGATGCAGTTATTTCCGGGCAGCCCGGCCAAGCTGGTCAGCAAGATTGCAGGGCTACCCCGCCCCGACAACTGTTTGTAAGCCCGATTGGAAACCTCTTTAACCTGTGAGCAGCACAATGGCCGATAGCGACCGCGTGGTAGCGCGCCCCACTGAACACCCCTTCGCCCCCTATGTCCGCATTCTCGGCAAGGGCAAGACCGGGTCCCGCTCCTTCACCCTGGAAGAAGCCGAGCAGGCCATGGGCATGGTGATGCGCGGCGAGGTCGAAGATATCCAGCTCGGCGCCTTTCTGATGCTGCTGCGGGTCAAGGAAGAAAACCAGGAGGAGCTGGCAGGCTTTGTGCGCGCCGTGCGCAGCCACGCCGACGCCCCTTCTGATCTCGCCGTCGACCTGGACTGGGCCAGTTACGCCGGCAAAAAGCGGCAGCTACCCTGGTACCTGCTGGCGGCGCTGGCACTGGCTGACAGCGGCCTGCGAGTGTTTATGCACGGCGCAGGCGGTCACACCGCCGGCCGAGTCTACAGCGAGGGAGTGCTGGAATACCTGGGCCTGCCGGTGGCGCGCGACTGGGAGGCGGTGCGCAGCCAGCTGGCGGCAAACAACTTTGCCTTTATGCCGCTGGGCGCCTACTGCCCGCCGCTGCAGCGCATTGTCGATCTGCGCAACCACTTCGGCCTGCGCTCGCCGGTACACACCCTGGCGCGGCTGCTTAACCCCACCGGCGCCCCCTACTCCATGCAGAGCATCTTTCACCCTGCCTATGCCGAGAGCCACCAGGGCGCGGCACAGCTGATTGGCCAGCAGCACGCGGCGGTGTTCAAGGG
>JBFHRT010000008.1:0-18241 GCA_041591575.1 Spongiibacteraceae bacterium | reverse complement strand
TGGGGGAATTGTCGGGGTAGTGCACGCGCACGGCGCCGTTGGCGGTGGTTTTGTCCACGTAGGCTGCATGGGTCGGTGCGGCCAGCAAAAACAGCGCCGACAGCACCAGCAGGCCTCGGTGGCCCAGTGATGCCGCAGTAGCAGTCAATCGTTTCATGGGAAAGCTCCTAATGTTGTTGGTTTTATCGCTATAGGAACTGCAAACCACTCCTAGCTCAGCCAGTGTGGTCGGCGAACAGCTGGGAAGCTTTTGCTGGGGCGCCAGAATGCGTGCTGAAGTGCGCCAATTTGCGGGGTGTTGGGGGGGAGTGAGAAGGAGATCGCCACGGCGCTTGTCAGCGCCTCGCGATGACGGAATTCTTATCCCGCCGCCCCTTCTACTGGCACCGTCATTGCGAGGAGCAAAGCGACGCGGCAATCTCCTTCGGGCAAGGTGCCGCCGTTAGGGAGATCGCCACGGCGCTTGTCAGCGCCTCGCGATGACGACTATCGCATGCGCCTAAAGCGTCAGCAGAATCTTGCCCATATGCTCACCACTGCCCATGCGCGCATGGGCCTCCTCGGCCCGCTCCAGCGGGTAGCGGCTGTCAATCACCGGTCGCAGGCGGCCACTCTCCAGCAGCGGCCACACCCGCTCGCGCAGCTCGTCAATCATCTGTGCCTTTTGTGCAAAACTCTGCGGCCGCAGGGTGGAGCCGCTGAGCGTGAGGCGTTTGACCAACATCGGCCCCCAGTTGGTCTGGGTTTTGGCGCCACCGATAAAGGCGATGGAGACGATGCGCCCCTCCACCGCCGCCAGCTCCATGTTCTTCTGAATGTAGTCGCCACCCACCATGTCCAGAATCACATCGACGCCGCGGCCGTCGGTCGCGGCCTTGAACACCTCTACGAAATCCTCGGTCTTGTAATTCACCGCCCGCATCGCACCCAACGCCTCGCAGCGCCGGCATTTTTCGTCACTGCCGGCGGTAGTGTAGACGGTGGCACCCAGGGCGCTGGCCACGGCAATAGCGGTGGTGCCAATGCCACTGGCGCCGCCGTGTACCAGCAGGCTTTCGCCGGGCTGAAGGCGGGCACGCTGAAATACGTTGTGCCACACCGTGAGCATGGCCTCCGGCAGCGCCGCGGCGTCGGCCAGCGGCATATCGGCGGGCACCGGCAGGCACTGGCTGGCCGGCACCGTGGTGTAGTCGCAGTAGCCGACGCCGTGGGTCAGCGCGCACACCCTATCCCCTAATTGCCACTGGCTGACGCCCTCACCCAGCGCCACGATTTCACCCGACACCTCCAGCCCCAGAATCGGCGAGGCATCGGCGGGCGGCGGGTACAGGCCGCGGCGCTGCAGCAGGTCGCCGCGATTGACACCCGCCGCGCAGACCTTGATCAGCACCTCGCCCGCGGCCACGCCTGGCATCGCTTCGCTGGCCAGGATCAGGCCGCGCCCCTCCTCCGCTATCGCAATAAAGCGGCGCTGCTCGGGTAAGGAAATCTGCGTCATCGGGTCTCATCCTGTTGGACAAAAATACGGTTGCCTATCATAGCCGATCACCAGGGATAGGGCTGGCGCTCGCGGTATAGACCACCGCTGGCGGCACCCACCGGCAGCGTCGCCAGCCACACCGCGGTGTCGGCGCCCTCGTCGGTGCTCAGCGGCGCGTCGTCGCCGCCCAGCTCGGTTTTTACCCAGCCCGGGCAGGCGGCGTTGACCAGAATATCCGGATACTCAGCCAGCTCTCGGGCCAGCAGTACCGTCAAGGCATTAAGCGCAGTTTTGGAACTGCGATAGGCCACGGTGGAGCCCATCTGCATGTCGGTGAGCGAGGCCAGTTCGCTGGAGATATTCACCACCCGGCCGTAGCCGCGAGCCTGCATCATCGGCACAAAGGCCTGGCAGCAGCGCAGTACGCCGTAGAGGTTGGTGTCCAGGGTCTGCTGAAAGGTATCCACATCCAGCTCGAAAAAAGAGCGCCACTTGTCCAGCGCAATGCCGGCGTTGTTGACCAGAATATCCACGCCGCCGTGGCGCTCCTGCATATAGTCGCGCAGGCCATCGACACTGGCTGGCTCGGTGACTTCCAGCGCTTGCACCTCCACCGGCAGGCCCTGCTCGGTGAGTGCGTGCAGCGCCTCGGCGCGCTCGGGTACGCGTGCGGTGGCCACCACATGAATGCCTTGCTCTGCCAGCTGGCGGGTGATGGCGAGGCCGATGCCGCGATTGGCACCGGTGACAATGGCGATTGGCGGTGATGCTGTGTGCATGGTTTCTCCTTATTAGAAAATGGCTCGCTAGCTGTGCTGCTGCGACTCGGCGATCTTTTAGCTTGATGCCTTGCCCGGACGAGATTGCCGCGCCGCCTGCGGCGGAACGCAATGACTCGTTCTCTTTCAATACCGAAAAACATCCGTCATCGCGAGACGCGGTTTACCGCGTCGTGGCGATCTCCCGGACGCTGGCGCCCTGTCTTCACGAGATTGCCACGTCGCCTTCGGCTCCTCGCAATGACACTGCTGAGAATTAATAGTGGCATGCTTGCCTTATTAGATCTATTGCTATATCTTTATACCTTAACACGATCAAGGCAGCCGGCCCAGCCGGCAATGATGGAGCCTGCACATGACCGACTACTACGGCTATCGCAAGAAGTTCGCCGTGCTGGTGCCCTCGACCAATACCGCGGTCGAGACCGAGTACCACATGATGCGCCCCGAAGGTGTGGTGCTCGCCACCCGCGGCTGTGTAATTCCGCCCTTCAACGTGCAGACTGAAGACGATTTCGTGAACATGGTTAAGGCCATCGGCGCCGCCACCGAGCAGGGCCTGCGCGACGCCCTCACCTGCCAACCCGACCACGTCATCTTCGGCTATTCCGCCGAAACCTTCTGGGACGGCAAGGCGCGTTCCGACCGCGAGTTCCAGCGCTACAACGACATCGCCCAGGACGTGGCCGGCTGCAACGTGACCTTCGGTGCCCAGGCCATTCTCGATGCGCTGGCCTGCTACCCCGGCGTGCGCCGCATCGGCGTGATCAGCCCCTATATGCCAGTGGGCGACAACCAGGTGGTGAAGTTTCTCGGCGATATCGGCTACGAGGTGGTGCGTATCAAGGGCCACTGCTCCGACAGCCCGGTGAGCATCGCCCACGAGAGCTTCGGCAAGACTCGCGAGCTGGTGCGCGAGGTGGACGGCGACGATGTCGATCTGATCCTGCAGGCGGGCACCAATTTGTATTTTGTTCAGCTCGCCGCGCAGCTGGAAAAGGAGCTGGGCAAGCCGGTGCTGGCCATCAACGCCCTCACCCTGTGGCACGCGCTGCGCAATAACGACATCCCCGACAGAATCCAGGGTTTCGGTTCACTGCTCGCCGAGCACTGAGCCAACCCGCCCGAGTATGGGCGCCTTTCCAGAGGGAGTTCTCGGTTCGCTCCCCCCCCAAACTGGTCTGGCGCTCATTTTATTTCCGCCCCACGCGGTTGCGCTGGGGCGTTTTCGCGTTCGCACCCCCAGGATCCCCCCATGCCCGTACTTTTTCTCACCGTGCTCATCGACCTGATCGGCTTCGGCATCATTATTCCCATCCTGCCTTTTCTGGCACCGGAGCTGGGCGCCACGCCTTTCGATATCGCCATGTTGATTGCGGTGTACTCGGTGTTCGGCGGCCTCTGCGGCGCTTTCTGGGGGCGACTGAGTGATCGCATCGGCCGCAAGCCGGTGCTGCTGATCTGCCTGGCGGGCGCCTCGCTGTCCTATGTGATGCTGGCCTTCTCCACCACCCTGGCCATGCTCTACGCCTCGCGGATTTTTGCCGGCATCATGGCCGGCAACTTCGGTGTCGCCTCGGCCATGGTCGCCGACATCAGCAAGCCCGAGGAGCGTGCCAAATACATGGGCATGATCGGTGCAGCCTTCGGCCTGGGCATGGTGCTGGGACCGTTTCTCGGTGGCGTGCTGTCTGGCGACGGCGGCAATTTCATGCTGCCGGGACTGGTCGCCGCCGGCCTGTCGCTGCTGGCCCTGGTCGCCGGCGCGCTGTTCCTGAACGAATCCCTGAGCCGCAACCAGCGCCGCGAACAGGCGGCAGAGCTGGCCGGCCGACCGCGGCAATCCACCCTAGCCATGCTGCGCGAGAGTCGCAATAGCCTGCTGGTGTTGCAGTATTTCCTCAACAACAGCTGCCACAGCGCCTGTAGCTACCTGTTTCCGCTATGGGTGGGCGCCATGCTGGGCTGGGGCGCGCGCGAGGTGGGCATG
This sequence comes from Spongiibacteraceae bacterium, assembly GCA_041591575.1. Classification (GTDB taxonomy): domain Bacteria; phylum Pseudomonadota; class Gammaproteobacteria; order Pseudomonadales; family Spongiibacteraceae; genus JBFHRT01. The sequence continues at coordinate 13,992 of JBFHRT010000008.1, read as the reverse complement.
GTGTTCGGCGCCCAAGGTATCGCCATGGCGCTGTTGCAAGCGGGACTGATTGGCGCCCTGGTGAAGCGCATGGGCGAGCTGCGCCTGCTGCTGCTGGGTGTGGCGCTGATGATGAGCGGCTTCGCCGCGGCGACCCTGGCCGACAGCGCCAGCGCCATCGTGTTGGCGTTTTTCCTCACCGTCACCGGCGGCACTGTGTGCACGCCGGTGCTCAATGCACTGGTATCCCAGCGCACACCGCTCAATCTTCGCGGCCGCATGATGGGCACCACCAGCTCCAGTTCTGCGTTCGGCCGGGTGTTCGGTCCGCTGGCCGCCGGCGCACTGCTCAGCCAATTTGGCTACCACCTCAGCTGGCTGCTGGGCGTGGGCGTCACCCTGGCTATGGCAGTGTGGGCCATTGGGCAGCTGCGCCGGGGTGAGAGTGCGGCAGCGTTGCAGGATGCGGTATAAGACGAGGTTCTAGGGACGCTCTGCCACCCTGGCGGAGATCGCCGCGGCGCGCAAGCACGCCTCGCGATGACGAAGCTCTCTCGAGTCTTCCGTCATTGCGAGGAGCCGAAGGCGACGCGGCAATCTCCATCAGTTCACTGCCGGCCCACCCCACGAGATAACAAAGATCAGCGCAGCGACAGCACCGCAAAATCCCCGGTAAGCTGCTGCAATCGCGACGAGCGCAGAAACGCCAGTGCTACTTGGTCGCCTTTCAGGTAAGCATCGAGAAAGCTCACACTAATTGCATTGACCATCGCCAGCGCATCGTGCTGCGGCGGTACTTCGCGCTCAGGACGACAGATCAGATTGCCCAGGTAGTGATCAGCGCCTTCCACCACCAGCGCATACTGGTGGCCTGGCTGCGCGCTATCGTGGGACAACAGATGCGCGCGCCAGTCCGGCCAGAACTGGGGGTTGGAATCCCAGGTACCGGTGGTGACCAGCATCGGTTTGTTCACCTCCAGCCAGCTTTTTTCGTTAATCACCTCGAACATCGGCCCCGGCGGCGAGATCGCCAGCACCGCACGCACCCGCGAGTCGGCTGCCGTGGAAATTTCGGCGGCCTCGGCGTCGATGGCGGCGGCCCCGGCAAACTGCTGGGCGGTAAAGGCGCCAAAGGAGTGGCCGGTGATGGCGATACGCTCGTCATCGATAACGATGTTGTGCGGCGCCAGTGCCTCGCCCAGCGCCGGAACTTGATCCAGCAGCCAGCGCAGGTCTTCAACCCGCGCCTCGATCAGCCCCATCTGCCCGTGGCGCAGGCTGTTGAAGATGCCGCGCAACATGCTGCGCCCGTCCAGGTGGGTGGGCGCGACAACCACATAGCCGTGACTGACCCAGTGCTGCAGCAGATTGTCGTAGCGATCGCGGTCAGACCAGTTGCCGTGGGAAAACAGCAGCAACGGAAAATGCTCGCCCTGCGCAGGCTCACCGGGAAACAGCAGGCGCACTTCGCGCGATTCAGTGCCGCCGCTCAGCAACAGTGAATCGATGCGCTCCACCGCGTAGGGGCCGGGCTGCAGCGCCGGGATCTGTGCCAGCTGTTCGCTGCTGGCAGCCAGCGATTTGGCCTCCGGCTTCGGCAACTCCTGACCGCAGGCCGTCAGCAGCATCGTCTGCAACAGCGCCAACGCCAGTATCCAAATCCGCTTATTTCCCATCGGCGCTCTCCAGGATAAACTGCGCCACCGCGGCCGCCGAAGCCTGTGGCCGCTCCAGCGGCAATACATGGCCGGCACCGGCAAACAGCTGCTTTTCCACCCGCGGTGCATTGATCAATTTGGCCACAAAGGCATCAGCCAGTGCGGGCGGCAACTGCGGATTGGCTTCGCCCCACAACACCAGCGTTGGCGCGCGCACCCGCGCCAGCGCCGCCTCGGGCTCGCCGACATCGAAGCCGCGCAGGCGCTCGATTTCCGCCGCGCGATTACCCTGGCGACGGAACATGTCCTGAAATTCACGCAACAGCGCATCGGTGACCAGGGCGTCGTCGACGATCATCCACTCGAGCAACGCCCGGTAGGCGCTGGCGGGTAGTAGGCGCAGCACCCATTCAGCCCAATCGGGAATGCCGCTGGCGTTGCGCCGGCTATTCTGCTCGCGCTTCAAGCCACCGGAGTTAATCAGCACCAGGTGACTGGCCTGCTGCGGGTATTGGGCAGCGTAGTGAAAGGCCATATTGCCGCCCAGCGAACTGCCCACCAGTGCCACCCGCTCCAGCTGCAGTTGTTGTAACAGGCGGTGGATGATGTCGAGGCTGCGCGCCATGGAGTAATCGCCGCTGGGGTCTGGCCCGGTGAGGCCGTGGCTGCTCATGTCGAAGCGCAGCAGGGTAAAGCGGTCAGCCAGCGGCTCGACCCAGCCATCCCACATGCGTGAATTGAAAAAGTGCGAGTGAATCAGCAACAGCACCGGCGCCTCACCTAACGGGCGGCCATCGAGGCGGTAGTAAAGCGGCAGGCCGCCGATATCCAATACCTGGAGGTTGTCACCGCCATAGCGCTCAATCAGCACCTCCACCGACAGATCGCGGTAAGTCCACAGAGCCCAAGCGGAGTAGCTGAGGGCCACCAATAATAGTGTAAGCAAAGTGCGCTTGAGGTAGCGCCAGGCAGTAGCCATAGGGGATTCTCTTGAGGAATGTTTACGGCGATTTGTGGGGCGTTAGCGGATAGAGGTGGTGATGCGCACCTTGCCTGAACGAGATCGCCGCGTCACAAAAAGCGTTCCTCGCGATGACGCGATTAAACACCGTCATTGCGAGGAGCCGAGCCACGCCGTTTGTGGGTCGGCGACGTGGCAATCTCGGCCAGCTTGGCAGTGAGCTGATGGAGATTGCCGCGTCGCTTCGCTCCTTAGCATGGCCCGCGAAGCGCTGTGGCCACGCAATGACGACCGCTATTCGTAGCTTCTACCCCGCCTTTTTCAAGCCCGCCATCATCGCATCCAGCCCCACCTGCATCTCCGCCAGTACCTTGGCCACGGGCTCTTGTTGCTGCGCCCACTGCCACCAGTTCTGCACCCCCGGCAAACCAGCGAGAATGTCGGGCTCACCAAACAGCGGCGGCACTGCCACCACAAAAAATAACGTCGGCGCCAGCGCACAGTCCGCCAAATCCAGCTGCTGGTGGTCGCCGCGGTGGCCAGCCTGTAGGAACTTCTCCAGTCCCTGCAGCTGCACTTTCAACTCGCCCAGCTGCTGATCAAGCTTGGCCTGATCACCGGAGCGCTGACGCAGCTCCAGAAACAGCGGGAACAATGCCTGGGCGAGGTAGAGGTCCGCGAAGCGCGTCACCGAACGCACCCAAGCGCGCTGCTCCGCCGCTACCGGCATCAGCGGCTTGTGCGGGTAGCTCTCCTCCAAGTACTCCATGATGGCAGCCGATTCCACCAGACACAGGCCGTCCACATCCAGCGTGGGTACTTTGCCGGTGGGGGTCAGCGCCTTGAAGTCATCGGACCCCAAGCCGCCGGGCGGCTGGCAGATCTCCACCGGTAGCCCGCGGGCATAGACCTGGATGCGCACGCGCGAGGCGTAGGGGGAATGGGGCACGCTGTAGAGTTTCATGAACAGACTCCTTGGTTATTTCGTCATCCCGTCATTACGAGGAACCGAGCCACGTTTTGCGCGGGTCGGTGACACGGCAATCTCCATCGGGCACAGTGCCGCATTGGGGAGATCGCCGCGTCGCCTTCGGCTCCTCGCGATGACGGCATAATATTTCCGCGTCTCGCGTCTCGCGTCTCGCGTCTCGCGTCTCACGACTTACAGTATATGCAGCCCAATGGCGGCATTGACGAACAGCCCCGCCCAGATCGCCCATACCCAGGGCCGGCAGCGCGCCACCGAGTTCTGCAAGGCATCATTCACCGCGTCGCTGGGGCCCTCGGTCATCAGCCGCATAAAGGCCGGGCCGAAGGGTTTGAGGTTGATCCGAATCAAGATGCCGCAGCTAACCAAGGCGGCAAAGATAATCAGTTTCCAGCTCAGCCAGTCGACACGAATCAGGTTGTCGTCCAGCAGACCGGCAATAGCGTAGGCCACCAAGCCCAGCACCGCCGCGATGCGAAACCACAGGTCGAAACGGCCCAGCGCCGCGGTAAAGGGCTTCCCTTCATTGAAATACAGCACCAGCACGTTGCCCAGCCACACCGCGGCCACCAGCCAGACCAGCGCCAGTCCCCACAGCGGCAGCGGCATCAGACCACTGATACTGGCCATGTGCACGCCGAACGGCAGGATCAGCGGCATCCCCATCTTGGGCCCCTGGTCACAGGCCAACATGATTTTCAGCGCTACGGCGCGCGCCTCCGGCGAGCAGTCGCGGTTAACCACGTAGCGGCTGGCGAGAAAGGTGCCCAGGTCACCGCCCAGCCAGTAGACGAAGGCAATCAAGTGGGCGAATTTCAACAACAGGTATTCGTTCATATCAGTCTCTGGTGAATGGCGGCGGCGATGCCAATGCAATGTTGCCAGCGGGTGAACAAACGGTAAGACGGCGACGCTTCAATGGCAATATGTATTAATATATTATCTTTATAACTTTTAGTGCGCAACTCACTTGCTTCGGCTGCGCTTGCACCGCTGGCAAAGAGCCGACTACCGGGGGAAACATCATGACGAAAAATACCAGCAGGATTCTGGCCCCAGCCGCGGTGGCGACCGTGGGTATCGCCGTGATCGCCGGACTGCTTGCCGGCAAACCGGCGCCACAGCCGCAGCCACAGCCGCCCTCCTCGCCACCGGCGGTGGAGGTCATAGATGTCACGCCGCAGACCCTGAGCCTGGCGGTGCGCAGCCAGGGCACAGTGACGCCGCGGCGGCAAAGCGAGCTGGCGGCGGAAGTGGGCGGCCGTGTGGTGTGGACGGCAGACAGTTACGCGGCAGGTGGTTTCTTCGAGACTGGCGACGTGCTGTTGCGCATTGACCAGCGCGACTATGAAATCGCCCTCACCCGCGCCCGAGCGCGGGTGGCCGAGGCGCGGCAGACACTGGCCACGGAAAAGGGCCGCGCGCTGCAGGCGCGTCGGGAGTGGCGCGACCTGGGCAGCGAGGAGGCCAATGCCCTGTTCCTGCGCAAGCCCCACCTGGCCAACGCCGAGGCACAACTGGCGGCGGCGCAGGCCGAACAGCGCCGGGCGGAACTGGACTTGGCGCGCACCGCCGTCACCGCCCCCTATGCCGGGCGCGTCAATGAGGTGGCCGTCGACCTCGGCCAGTACGTCAGCCCGGGCACGGCGGTGGCCGACATCTACGCCACCGATGCCGTGGAAGTGCGCCTGCCCCTGAGCGACCGCCAGCTCGCGCTACTGGCGTTGCCGCTGAGTGGCGACACCGCCGGCGATGGCATCCCCGTTACGCTCAGCGGCCAGTTTGCCGGCCGTCGCTGGCAGTGGCCTGGGCGCATCGTGCGCACCGAGGCTCGCATCGACAACAAGACCCGCCTGCTGCACGCCATTGCCGAAGTGCGGCAACCCTTCGCCACCTCCGCTAACAGCCAGCGCCCGCCACTCAACATCGGCCAGTTTGTGGAGGCCACCATCAGCGGCAAGCCCGCCGACGACGCCCTGCTGCTGCCGCCGTCGGCGCTGCGCGCCGGCGATCTGCTGTGGGTAATTGACGAGTCCGGCCGTCTGCAGATTCAGCCGGTGCAGGTATTGCAAGCCGGACCCGACGCCGTGGCGGTCAGCGGCGAGTTCAACGGCCCGCTGCGGGTAGTGGCCTCCTACCTGGCGAACCCAGTTGCCGGTATGCTGCTGTCGCCGGTACCGCAGGCCTCGGGCCAGGAGGTGGCGCAGTGAACGGGCTTATCGCATGGTTTGTGCGCAACCCCATCGCCGCCAATCTGCTGATGCTGATGGTATTTGTCGGCGGCCTCACCACTATGTCGCAGTTGGATAAGGAATTCTTCCCACAGCGTAAGCTCAACCAGATCCAGGTCACTGTCAGCTACCCCGGCGCCAGCCCCACGGAAGTGGAAAAGCAGATCCTACTGCGCATCGAGGAGGCTGTCGGCGACATCGACGGTATCGACCAGATCCACTCGCTGGCGCGCGAGGGACTGGCCGAAGTCACCCTCGATGTCGCCAGCCACGCCCAGGTGCAGCGGTTGCTGGATGAAGTCAAATCCCGGGTCGACGGCATCGACACCTTTCCCGCCGATGCCGAGCGCCCGCTGATCAGCGAGCGCCGCTGGCGTGACCGCATGATCAGCCTGGTGCTGGCGGGCGATGTGGACGAGGCCACGCTCAAGCAACTCGGTGAGCAGATTCGCGAGGAACTCACCGCTAATCCCCATGTATCGGTAGTCGAGCTGCGCTCGCCGCGCAAGGACGAGCTGGCCATAGAGGTTTCGGAAATGACGCTGCGCCGGCACGGCCTGCGCTTTGACGACGTAGTGCAGACGATTCGGAACGCCTCCATCAATCTGCCCGGCGGCAAGCTGCACGCCGCTGACGGCGATATTCAGATCCAGGCCCGGGGCCAGGCCTATGCGGCGGCCGACTTTGAAAACATCGTGCTGATTGGCGCCAGCGATGGCAGCCAACTGCGCCTGGGCGAGATAGCCACCATCATCGACGGCTTCGAGGAGGTCGACGTCATCGGCCGCTACAACGGCCGCGACTCATTGGCCATCGACATTTACAGCACCTCGCACCCCAATGTTCTAAATACCAGCCGTGCGGTACGCGACTATGTGAGCGCCGCCCAGGCCAAGTTGCCCGCCGGCGTCGAGCTGCAGGTGTGGCGTGACATGTCGCTGCCCTTCAAGGAGCGCTTCAGCACCCTGATCAACAACGGCCTCAGCGGGCTTGCGCTGGTGTTCGTGCTGTTACTGCTTTTTCTGCGACCGCAGCTGGCGCTGTGGGTCTGTGCCGGCATCGCGGTGGCCTTTCTCGGCGCCATCTGGCTGCTGCCGACGCTGGGCACCAGTCTCAACATGGTGTCGCTGTTCGCCTTTATCCTGATACTGGGCATCGTGGTGGACGACGCCATCATTGTCGGCGAGGCGGTTCACAGCCAACACGAGGCCGGGCTTAGCGGCGCCGAGGGCGCCATTCACGGCACCCGCAGTGTGATGAAGCCGGTGTGCTTTGCGGTGATCTCTACCATGCTGTTTTTCGTGCCCTTCTACTTCCTGCCCGAGGAGGCCCCGGAACCGCCGAGCTTGGCGGATGTGGTGATGCTGGCATTGAGCTTCTCGCTGCTGGAATCGCTGCTGATCCTGCCCTCGCACCTGGCCCACATGGCGCCGGAAAAACCCGCCCGCTTCGCCGCACTGGCGCGTCTCAACCACTGGCGGCAGCGGCTGGCCGGCGCCATGACACACATTTCCCAACAGCGCTACCGGCCTTTTCTCCAGCGCTGTCTGGCCAGCAAGGGGCTAACCCTGCTGTCATTTGTACTCGCCTTTTTTATCGCCGTGGCCATCCTCGCCGGCGGCTGGCTGCAGCTCAGCTTTTTCCCGCGGGTACCGGCAGACTACCTGGTCGCCAACGTCACCATGCGCGACGGCACCCCCTTCACTGAGACCGAGCGCAGCATGCGCCGCCTGGTCGATGCCGCGGAATCCCTGAAGGCGGAGCTGAGCCAACACGACGAACTCCCCTTCGCCGGGGGCATCGAGAGCGCCGCCTACGGCGACAGCATCCGCGTCACGCTGGAGCTGCTGAACATTGAGCAGTACTCGCGGCCCGTGCGCGAACTGCGCGACCGCTGGCAGGCGCAGTTGGGGCCGCTATCCAGCGCCAGTGATATTCACTTCAACTACACGGCCGTGCCCCTGGGCAAGCCCATCGAATTGCAGGTCAGCGGCAACGACCGTCAGCAGCTGGCACAAGTCAGCGCTGAGCTGGGGGCAGCACTGGCAGCGCAACCCGGCGTGTTCAATCTGCGCAACAGTCTCAACGAGGCCGTGACCGAGATCGAGATTCGCCTCAAACCCCACGCCCAGACCCTGGGCATTTCCCTAGCTGAGGTTGCACGGCAAGTGCGGCGCGGCTTCTACGGCGAGGAAGCCCAGCGTATTCCGCGCCTGCGCGAAGACGTCAGAGTGATGGTGCGCTACCCACGCAGTGAGCGCGAATCGGTACACAGCATCCGCAATATGCGCATCCGCACGGCCGACGGCAGCGAGCTTCCCTTCGAAGCAGTAGCGGAGCTGGTATTTGTACCGGGCCACAAGCAGATTGAGCGCATCGGTCGCGAGCGCATCGCTCTGATCAGCGCCGAGTTACAACAAGGCTTCAGTGCCGCCGCCGTCGTCGGCCAGGTGCTGGCCGAACAGACGCCTGGCTGGCAGCAGCGCTACCCCGATGTTGCCGTCAGCAAACGCGGCGAGCAGCAGCGCCAGTCAGAGTTTCTCGGCCGTGTCGGTCAGCTGATGATACTGTCGTTGATTGCCATCTACGGGCTGATGGCAGTGGTGTTCCGCTCCTACTGGCAGCCGCTGTTAATTATGGCCGCCATCCCCTTCGGCTTTATGGGCGGAATTTTTGGGCATGTACTGCTGGGACAGGAACTGGCCATGTTCTCCATACTCGGCATGATCGCCTGCGCCGGCGTGGTGGTGAATGATAATCTGGTGCTGGTGGACCGCATTAACCAGCTGCGCGAGCAGGGTCTGGCGCTGCGCGAGGCGGTAGTGAACGGTGCCCGCGACCGCTTCCGCGCCATCGTGCTGACCTCCATGACCACCTTTATCGGGCTGACACCGATCATGGCCGAGACCAGCATTCAGTCGCAGTTCCTCAAGCCCATGGTGGTGGCACTGGCCTTCGGCGTGCTCTGCGCTACCGCGGTGACGCTGCTGTTTGTGCCCGGCCTGTATCTGGCCGGTGAGGCGCTGGGGACTCGGCTGCGGGATTGGCGCGGGCGGTTGGCGAAACGGTTGGTGGCGGTGTTCCAAGGGGCGGAGGCTTAGTCGTTCAGCCTTGAGGGTCGGCAGCTTGTAAGAGGGAGATTGCCGCGTCGCTTCGCTCCTCGCAATGACGGTGGAAGATATATCGTCATCGCGAGCCGCGAAGCGGCGTGGCAATCTCCTTGATCACAACTGCAACGCGATTATTATGTATATCCATTCACAAGGAGCGTGATATGGAAAAACTGCCCTGCGTCTATATGCTGAGTAATCGCCCCAACGGCAGTCTGTACATTGGCGTCACCTCTAACCTCGCCGTGCGGATTTGGCAGCACAGGAACAAGGTCGTAAAAGGGTTTTCACAGAAGTACAACCTGCACCGCTTGGTGTGGTTCGAAGTGCACGACAATATGGATTCCGCTATCTCTCGCGAAAAACAACTCAAGGCCGGTTCTCGCGGGAAGAAGCTGGAACTGATTGAGGCGCTGAATCCCCAGTGGCGAGACCTCTACCCAGAAATCATTTAAAAACCCGTCATTGCGAGGAGCCAAAGGCGACGCGGCAATCTCCCTCCGGCAAGGTGTCGCCCCAAGAGATCACCACGCCGCTACGCGGCTCGCGATGACACAGATTTTTCTACCCGTCATTGCGAGGAGCCAAAGACGACGCAGCAATCTCCCTCCGGCAAGGTGTCGCCCCAAAAGATCGCCACGCCGCTACGCGGCTCGCGATGACACAGATTTTTTCTACCCGTCATTGCGAGGAGCCAATGGCGACGCGGCAATCTCCACCAGGCAAGGTGCCACCTCAGCGAGTCAGCGAGATCGCCACGTCGCTGCGCTCCTCGCGATGACAAGCAATAAAGGTACGCCTACCGCAAATACTTCAAATATTTCCCCAACCCCGAGCTCTCCATCTGCTCCTCAATCACCGCCGGCGTAATCAACTCGTAACCCTGCTCCTGGGCAAAGTCTTCGATCTTGCCCACCGCCATACCGCGCACAAACTTGGGCGACTTGGCCACCAGCTCAATTGCGCTCTCCTCCCAGGCCATGCTGATCTGTAGGCCGTGCTCCTTGGCCTTTACACTCACTGCATCACTGCGCTGACGCGCCTTGGCTTCCTTGGCGGCCTGACGCTTCCAGTACTCGGAGTCGGCCGGTCGCGTGGCCTCATAGATACCTTTGACGTCGGGCATTTCGCCGAAGATCTTGATCAGGTTTTCTGCCCAGCGCATGGGAATGATGACGAACATCTCTTCGGGCTTGAGCTTGTTGTTCATGCGCCCGCCCATATCGCCCGGGGTCATCACCACATTCTCGTCAAACCAGGGAGTCACAAACAGGTCGGTGCAGAAGGAACCGCCGGCGGCGGCGTTGGGCTGCACGCCGTCTTCAACCGCCCGCGCCGCGGCGATCTGACCGGCCCACTGCGGTGTGCACACCACCGCAATCCAGTTGATCTCCACGCCCTCGGGCACCGCATCCAACGGCGCGGCACCGATGGCGCGCACCGTGCCTTGAGGCAGCACGAACTGACCAGAGTTCATGGCGTGGGCAGCGTCGAGGTTGTAGGCGGGAATATAGTCGGTGAGGATGCGTCCGGAACGGATCTGCTCATTGCCCTCGTGCACGCCGGTGATAAACGCGCCGTGCACGCAGTCCTGGTGCTCGCGATCGAAATAGGCCAGCTTGCCGTCGTCCATGGCGTGACGCAGAATCTGGCAGGGGTCCACCTTCATGCCCTGGTAGGCTGGCGGAATGTCGGTAGGAAACAGGCTCACCGCCACCGGCTTGCCGCGGATTTTACCTTCGAGCACTTCACAGATTTTCGCCAGATTGGTCATGATACTTCTCCTTGTGTGAATCCAGTCGGATATATCGCCAGTTTATCGGGCAGTGCACAGCCACTGAGCTCCTCGCTCAGTTGCCACAGGCGCTGGCGCAACTGAGCGTCGTCCACCAGCGGGCTCATCGCCTTTTCGCGGCAGTGTTCGAAATAGTGGCCGCTGATGCCGGTCAGCTGCGGCGAGCTGGCCGCATGAATATGGCCGCGTGCGCCCTTCGCGGCGGTGTTCAGCCCCAGCAGACCGAGCAGACCAAAAACGGCGGCAGCTCCCCACTTGAAAATGCCGCGCATCTCCCGGTGGATGCCGGTGTTGACGAAAAAGCCCGGCGACACGGCGTTGACGCTGATACCAGTGCCCGCCAGGCGCTCGCTGAGTTCGCGCATGAACAGCAGGTTGCAGAGTTTGGCGTGAGCGTAAGCGCGAAAGCCCGCGGCGTGCGACAGCGCGCGGCCGCGCCACAGCTGGCGCAGACTGAGATCATCGAGCTGAAGCTCACGGCAGCTCTTGTGGGCCTCGGAGCTCACCACCAGCACACGCGCCGGCGCGGCCCGCTCCAGCAGCGGCAGCAGCGTCAGGGTCAGCGCGAATTGGCCCAGGTGGCAGACGGCAAAATGCATGTCGAGGCCATCGGCGTTGAGGCGATGCTCGGGATAGGTGATGCCGGCGTTGTTGATCAGCACGTCGAGGTGCTCGATCTGCTCGCTGATCTCGCTGCAGAGCCGGCGCACGTCGCACAGCGACGACAGGTCGGCGTAGTGGAAGCTGGCGCGGTTCTCGCCGTAGCGGGCGTTGATCGCATCGCGGGTGCGCACGCCCTCCTCGCCCTGCCAGTCCACCAGCAGTACCCGCGCGCCCTGGGCCGCCAGCGCCAAGGCGGTCTCCCGGCCCATGCCGCGGGCACCGCCGGTGATCAGGCAGTTTTTTCCGCTCATCGCACTGGCATTCAGCATGAGCGCACATCCACAAAATGACCGGCGATGGCCGCGGCGGCCGCCATCGCCGGGCTCACTAGGTGGGTGCGGCCGCGGTAGCCCTGGCGCCCCTCGAAATTGCGGTTAGAGGTGGAGGCGCAGCGTTCGCCGGCACCGAGCTGGTCCGGGTTCATGGCGTTGCACATAGAGCAGCCCGCCTCACGCCACTCGAAGCCGGCGTCGAGGAAGACCTCGTGCAGGCCCTCGGCTTCGGCCTCGGCCTTGATCATTCCGGAACCGGGCACCACCAAGGCGCGCCGGATGTTGCCGGCCAGTTTCTGTCCCTTTACCACTGCCGCCGCGGCGCGCAGGTCTTCCAGTCGCGAGTTGGTGCAGGAGCCGATAAAGACCTGGTCCACGGCGATGTCCTGCAGCGCGGTGCCCGGCTGCAGGTTCATGTAGGCCAAGGCGTTGCGCCAGTCTTCGCGCTGCACGGCATCGGCGGCCTCGTCCGGGTGCGGTACCCACTCGGTGACCGGCGCCACCTGGTCAGGCTTGGTGCCCCAGGTAACATGCGGCGCGATGTCGGCGGCATCGAACACAAAGGCGCGGTCCACATGCGCGCCGGCATCGCTGTGCAAATTGCGCCAGCTGGCCAGGGCGCGACCCCAGTCCTCGCCCTGCGGGGCGAAGGGCCGCGCCCTGACGTAGTCGGCGGTGGTGTCGTCGAAGGCCACCAGTCCGGTGCGGGCACCGGCCTCGATGGTCATGTTGCACAGGGTAAAACGCCCCGCCATGGACAGGGCGCGCACCGCTTCGCCGGCGTATTCGATGGCAAAACCGCTGCCGCCGGCACTGCCGAGGCGACGAATGATGTACAAGGACAGGTCCTTGGCGGTGACGCCCGGCGGCAGCTGCCCCTCCACCTCTACCAGCAGGTTCTTGCACTTTCGCTGCAGCAGGCACTGGGTGGCGAATACATGCTCCAGCTCCGAGGTGCCGATGCCCTGGGCCAGCGCGGCCAGTGCGCCGTGAGTCGAGGTGTGGGAGTCGCCGCACACTACGGTCATGCCCGGCAGGGTGATGCCCTGCTCCGGCCCCACCACATGCACGATGCCCTGACGCGGGTCCTGCAGGGTAAATTCGGTGATGCCGTAGGCCTCGCAGTTGGCAGTCAGGGTTTCCACCTGGGTGCGGGCGATCAGGTCTTTGAAACCGTCCAGCCCGCGGTGGCGCTCGGTGGTGGGCACCTGGTGGTCGGCCACCGCAAAGGTCGCCTCGCGCCGCCACAAGTCGCGGCCGGCCACGCGCAGCCCCTCAAAGGCCTGGGCTGAGGTCACCTCGTGGATGATGTTGCGGTCGATATACAGCAGGGCGTTGCCGTCGTCCCCCGTCTTCACCACATGGGCGTCCCAGAGTTTGTCGTAGAGGGTTTTCGCTGTCATGACGAGCCTCCGCGCCGGACTGAATAGAAAGCCCCCTTTCCGGGAGGTGTGCTTGCCGTGGAGAAAGGCAGGAAACGGCAAGCCACCAGTAAGGAGGAGAAACGCTTACAGAGCACCTTTTTCGATCTGGCGCTTGAGCCAGCGGCTGGCGTGGCCGCCGTCGCAGTTGCCGGTCAGCTCCTTGGCCAGCTCGGCAGCAGCCACCAGGCCGGCCAGGTCAATGCCGGTGTCGAAGCCCATCTGCGTGAGCATCAGCACCACGTCTTCGGTGGCGACATTGCCGGTGGCGCCCGGCGCAAAGGGACAGCCGCCGAGGCCGCCGATGGAAGCGTCAAACTTGCGAATGCCACACTCCACCGCCGCAAACACATCGGCCACACCCATTGCGCGGGTATCGTGAAAATGACAGGACAGTTTGTCGGCGCCGAATTCAGCCACCAGCTTGCTCACCAGCGACTTGACCTGGGCCGGGCTGGCGGCGCCGATGGTGTCGGCCAGTACGATCTCGCTGGCGCCGGCGCTCAGCAGCGAGCCACTCAGCTCGATAACCGCGCTCTCGTCGATCAAACCCTCGAAGGGGCATTCCCAGGCAGTGGCGACATAGGCCTGGGTGTTGAGGCCATCGGCGCGGCTCTGCTCCAGCACCTCCCGGCACACCGCCAGAGCCTGCTCGGTGCCCATGCGGATGTTTTTCTCGTTCATGGTGTTGCTGGCGGCGACCACCAGGCCCATGGTCTGCACCCCGGCGGCCTTGGCCAGCTCGTAGCCCTTGCGATTGGGAATCAGCGCCGAGAAGTGGTAGTCGCCGGCTGGCAACCCTTCCACCACCTCGTTGGTGCCCGCCATGGCCGGCACCGCCTTGGGAGAGACAAAGGCGCCGACCTCGATGTGGCGCACGCCCGCCTCCAGCAGTTTATTGATCAGCTGCAGGC
>JBFHRT010000007.1:0-18285 GCA_041591575.1 Spongiibacteraceae bacterium | reverse complement strand
GTACTCGAGCTGGAAAAGCTGCGACAGTCCGCATCGGGGCTGCGGGTGCAACTGCTGCCAGAGGCGGATAAAAGCCCCCGACATGTGCAGGTTCGCGTGTATTTTAAAGACCAGCCTATGGCGCTGGCCGATGTGCAGCCGCGCCTGGCCAACCTGGGGTTGCGTCTGCTGGTTGAAGACCTGTACCCGGTGCATCTCGCCGATGAACCAACCCTGTGGATTCAGGATTTTCGCGCTGAAATCCGCCAGAAAAACGATATCAAGCTCGACATCTCCGGCCCGCTGTTCGAGGAAACCTTTGTTCGCATCCACACCGGCGAGTGCGAGGACGACTGGTTTAATGCACTGGTGCTGGCTGCCAACATCAACTATCGCGAAGCCGGACTGCTGCGCGGCTTCAGCCGCTACCTCAAGCAGCTGGGTATTCGCTTTGGCCAGATCTATATCAGCGAAATTCTGGCTACCAACGGCCATATCGCCGCGCTGCTGGTCAAGCTGTTTAACGCCCGCTTCAACCCGAAGATAAAAAACCACAGCAAACAGCAGGAGGCCGTCGACAGCGAACTGTTGCTGGCGCTGGAGCAGGTCGCCAGCCTCGACGCCGACCGCATCCTGCGCAGTTTTCGCAATCTCATCCTGTGCACGCTGCGCACTAACTACTACCAGTGCGATGCCGACGGCCATCCCAAGCGCATATACGCCTTCAAACTCCTAACCCGCAAGATTGCCGACGCGCCACAGCCGCGGCCCAAGTACGAAATCTGGGTGCATTCGCCGCAAGTGGAGGCGGTTCACCTGCGCGGCGACAAGGTGGCGCGTGGCGGCTTGCGCTGGTCGGACCGTCCCGAGGACTTCCGCACCGAGGTACTGGGCCTGGTGAAGGCGCAGATGGTCAAGAATGCCGTGATCGTACCGGTGGGTGCCAAGGGCGGCTTTGTGTGCCGGCAGTTGCCCGTTCACGGCAGCCGGGAGGAGATACAACAGCAAGTAGTGCGCTGCTACCAGAGCTTTATCCGCGCCATGCTGGACATTACTGACAACCTCGATGGCGAGACGGTGGTGCACCCTCCACAGGTGGTTTGCCACGACGACGATGATCCCTACCTAGTGGTGGCGGCCGATAAGGGCACCGCCACCTTTTCAGATATTGCCAATGCCATTGCCGCGGAATACGACTTCTGGATTGGCGACGCCTTCGCCTCTGGCGGCTCCAACGGCTACGACCACAAAAAAATGGGCATCACCGCCCGCGGTGCCTGGGAGTCGGTCAAGCGTCATTTTCGCGAGCTGGGTACCGACATACAGCAGGAAGCCTTTACGGTGATTGGCATTGGCGACATGGCCGGCGATGTATTTGGCAATGGCATGCTGCTGTCCGAACATATCCGGCTGGTAGCGGCTTTCAATCACCAGCATATTTTTATCGACCCCAACCCAGATCCCAAAGTCAGCTTTCGCGAGCGCAGCCGGCTGTTTAAACTGCCGCGTTCCAGCTGGGAGGACTATAAACTCGACAAACTATCTGCCGGCGGCGGCATTTACTCGCGTAGTGAAAAATCGATCAAGCCTTCCAAGGAAGCCTGCGAAGCCTTGTGTATCCGGCACAAGAGCCATGCGCCCGACGACCTCATCCGGGCAATACTCAAGGCGCCGGTGGATTTGCTATGGAACGGCGGCATTGGCACCTATGTCAAAGCTGCCCAGGAGACCGACGAGCAGGTGGGCGACCGCGCCAACGATGCGCTGCGCGTCAACGGCGCCGATCTGCGCTGCCGCGTAGTCGGTGAAGGTGGCAATCTCGGCCTAACCCAATTGGGGCGGGTTGAGTACTGCCTCAACGGCGGCCACTGCAATACTGATTTTATCGATAATGCCGGGGGTGTCGCCTCCTCCGATGCCGAAGTCAACATCAAGATCGCGCTCAATGCTGCGGTGAAGCGTGGCGTAATCAACCCCACCCAACGCAACCGCCTGCTGCGCGACATGACCGACACGGTCAAAGACGTCGTGCTGCGCAACAATTACTTGCAGTCCCAGGCCATCAGTATGCTGGCAGCCAAAGCTCTCGATCGGCTCGGGGAGCAGGCCGAGCTGATGCGAATACTGCAGCGCGACAAGGTACTGGATCGCCAGCTCGAGCAACTGCCCGACGAGGAAGAGATTCAACAGCGCCGGGCTGCAGGCAAAGGACTGACCCGGCCCGAAATCTCCACCCTGCTCAGCTATGCCAAGATCGACCTGTACAAGGCGCTGCTGCGCTCAGATGTACCTGAAGACCCCTATCTGTCGCGAGAGCTGGAGAAATACTTCCCGCCGCGGCTGCACAAACGCTTTGGCGAATTCATCCAGCATCATCGCCTGCGCCGGGAGATTATCTGCACCCAGATCACCAACAGCCTGGTCAATCGCATGGGCACCGCCTTTGCCCGCCGCCTGAACGAGGAGATGGGGCGCAGCCTGGCAGACATCGCCCGCGCCTATACCATCGCCCGCGACGCCTTCCATGCCCGGCCGCTGTGGGGAGAAATCGAGTCGCTGGATAATCGGGTACCGGCGCAGCTTCAGCTGGATGTGTTTATGGACACCCGCCGCATGCTGCGCCATGTCACGCTGTGGCTGCTGAACAATGACCAACCGCTGGATGATATCCAAGCCATGGTGGAAAGACTCAGCGGCGATGTGGAAATGCTGGAGACAAATGCGCTGTCACTGATGTCGGCGCCCGAGCGCCAGCGCGCCGAAGAGCGCATGCAGAGCTATACCCAACAGGGCGTGCCGGCCGAAACGGCCGCCCGCATCACCTTGATGAAGGCGCTCTACACCGCGCCGGACATCAACTGGCTGGCTACCAAGCGCTCACTGCCCAGCAAGAAGGTTGCCGAGGTGTACTTCAAACTGGCGGACAAACTCGACCTGATCTGGATACGCCGCCGCATCGAAGCGCTCAAGGCCGATAGCCGTTGGCACGCACTGGCACGCAATGCCCTGCGCGACGACCTCTACCTGCGCCAGCGGCGTTTGACCGACCTGGTGCTGCGAGAGCTCAAACCGCGCAAGCCGGTAGATGCGCAGCTAGAGCAGTGGCTCCAGGCCCAAAGCCACCAGGCCCATTACCTCACCGACCTCATTGCTGAAATGAAAACCACCGACCAGGCAGACTATCTGGGCCTTTCAGTGGTGTTGCGGCAACTGGGGCGACTGGCTGTGTGAGGCACGGCCCAATGCCATTAAGGCGTTACGTGGAATTTTGGCGTTGAATACCCATTGTAGGCCGGGCACCGCTTTACATCGGAGGCCGGTTTTATAAAGTTCACCACCGATGCGGGTGAATTGAATATCACACGACGCTGGACTAAAGACAGATGGCGGAAGACGCCTGATGTAGCTGCGGCTTCAACCGTACCTTGCGCCGGTCCAGCGTGAGCCTATTGTGCGACTGAAGTCCCACCTACAAGGTTATCGGCTCGGGCGCTGCATCTCGTGTAGCTGCGGCTTCAGCCGCACAGCCAGGAGTCTGGGAGACTGTGGCTGCAGCGGGGAAAATTGTGCGGCTAATGCCGCACCGACCTAATCCCACCCTGTCGAGTACGACATTCCCCAAAACCCGCAAGCTGTCACGGCCCCAGCACGCCGTTGACGCATGCACCCGGCAGCTGCAAGCCCGGTGCCTGCCAGCCGTTTGCTCCCACGTCCACGTACAGCGGGTTACTCATAGCCATGGCTAGGGTGCCGCGGTCGGCCGCCGAGCGCGTGCGCAGACCATCGGCGTCACTGAAATCGTTGGGCACCACCGGCCACAGCGGCGCCGACACGCCGTCGCGCCCGCGCACCATCACCACCACCCAGTAATCTTCGGTCATCGCCGGTAGGGCGATATCAAAGTGGTTTTCGCGGCGGTAGTAGTCGACACCGTCAGCCGAGTTGGCCAGCACACGATTGTTCTGCGGGTCGATAGTCAGCGCGATGTCCGGCTGGCACACCGCATAGCGCGCCGGCTGCTGGGGCTGACCCAGAGCATCGCGGTGGTGATCGGTGACCGCGTTGATAAACACCAGTACCTGGTCGTACTGGGCCCACTGCGGCGCGGCCACCCGCAGTGACAGCGTCAACGGCTGCGGCAATAACAGCGGCACCGGCTGGCTGCGCACCCCCGCCAAATCGACACTGCCCAGCCCGCCCAACAGCTGGCCACTCAGGTTGCGCAGCTCAAGCTCCATAAACAGCGCATTGCTGCCGATGCTGCGGCCGGCGATCAGCTGTTCGGCAATGTCGTGGGGGCGGCTGCGCAGGGCGTGGGCGTCCGCCAGCCCCGGAGGCCGCGCGATCTGGTTGCGGGTAGACAGTGAGGTCTGGCGCCGGTCGTGGGTATCGGAGTTGGCGACAAAGGTTTTGCCCAGCCCCTGGTTGAGCAGGTTGAACCAGTCGCCGAGGTTTTCACCGAGAAAGCGCTCAAACTGATGCTCTCTGCCATCCACCCCAATCCACAATTCCAGGCTGTCGTAATTTGCGCTGAAGGCATTGTCCAGCGCCGGGTTCAGCCGTTTGCTGGCCGGCGACACCTGACTGCGCGGCGGGCTGACGCCGGTGTCGATGGCCAGTCCCGCCGGGCCAAAATGGCTATCGATGTGATTGATCTGCGCCACCACTGCCCCGCCCGGTCGATATGGCCCCGCCTTGGAAGCACTGATGATCTCGGCAGGTGACAGTGAATAGTGGCCATGACTGGGAAAATCCTTGCCCACCGGGGCGGCGCCGCCCCAGTCGACCGAGCCCTGTGACAGCTTGGGATCAACGCTCTGGCTGGCCTCATCCTCCGCTGCCGCGCCACGGTCGATGGCCACCGGCCAGGCATTGAAGTGACCGTAATCAAAGGTGGTCATTTCTGAACCGGGTGCGCTGGCGATCTGGCCCGCCACGCCCATGTCGGCAATGACCGGCTCGAAGTCCACCCGCCGGCCGTGATCCGACGGGGTGAAAAAATCCATGTCCTCGGCCAGATAAGTAGCCACCCGCTCACGATTGGTCACTTCGGCATCGGGGCTGTTGAAGCTGTGAACGTGAAAATCGGCATGCAGGTAGCCGCTGGTGTCCACCACCTGTGCCAGAGTGGCAGTCACCAAGGTGCGCTCGCCGGCCTTGAGCTGCACCGGCTGCCGGTATTCGGAGTAGCGCGGACCGTGCGACACCGACAACTCATACTCACCCGGCTCCACTGCCAGTTCACCGCTGTCGCCCAGTTGCACCGGACCCTGCAGCTCGCGATCCAGCACCGCAAATTCCGACAGTACAACGCCCGGCGGCAGGCGATCGGCAGCGGCGTCGCCAAAGATGCCGGTGTTCACCGTCAGCAAACCGCCCAGCACCGACTCCTGATTCTGCGGTTCGCCGGCGTCCGGGCTGCTGTCCTCTCCTATAAGCTGCAACTTGGCGGCAATGGGGCGCCCCTCGGTGTCCACTACCCTTACCCGCAACCCGGCCGGCAACGGCACCTGAAAATCCTGCACAGTGACGCCGCCTTCACGAATGCTCACCGCGGCGCTGGCCGGCTGCGCAGCCGCTCGACCGGGGACATTCACCCGCAATTGGTAGTCACCCGGTGGCAACCGCCCACGGAACTGACCCAAGGCATCTGTGCGGAAATGATTGGCGACAATGGTTTGCGGCCCGCGCAGCGGCAGCGAGGACGGCACCGAAACCGGCAGCGGCAGAAAATCGCGGTTGCTGGCAATCACCGCGATCTCTGCGCCGGCAACCGGGCCGTTGTCGTCATAGACCGCGCCGCCGAGTTCGCCAGTGGCAGTGCCCAGTATCTGGTGCTGGATATCGAGAATGCTGGCGACACTGCCATCGCCCACCGCGAAGTAACGGGTAAACGTCAGCTCACCGCTGGCCGGCACCGTAAACGGCGGCGCCAGGGTGCTGCCGCGATCAGAGCGCGGCGCCTGGTCAGTCAGCGCCAATGAAAAGTCCGCCGCCAGCAGGGTCGCATCGGTGCCGTAAACCAGCACCGCGACGCCGGAAGCGGTCAGCGAGGAGGTGTTGGGTACATCGTGAATGATGCCGTAGCTGACACCGCTGCCACCTTCATGGCCGCTGTAAATCAGCGCCCGGCAGCTGGCACAGGGTGCGGTGATCAGTGGCTCGCCGAAGCCGTAGCCATACTGGAACTGCTCCACCTCACCGGAACCGTTGATGTATTCGATCAGGTAAAGGCTGACCGCTTCGTCGCTTTCATTGACCAGGCGGCTACGCATGGTGATATGGGACTGGCCCGGCTCGAGGATATAGTCGGTGACAATGCGAATGGGCAGGTCGCGATCATCGGCGCTGGCCGGAAAGTTGAAGCCCATATCGCGGATGATGGAGCTGGCGTTGACGAAATCCAGCAGATCGTCCGGCCCTTCGGCGCGCACGATGGCCGTCAGGCACTGGCCCCGCGCGTCTTCGCCGCCGGCGCTGACGATATCGACGCGCTGGTAGTTGGGTGAGGATTCGATATTGGTGCCGAGCGCCGCCTCCTCGTAGTGGTCTTCGGCCGCGAGGCCGCCATCGGCACGCTTGGGCACGGCATCGATGATGTTGCCGCCAAACTGGCCGATACTGAACCAGTTTCTGCCCGCCTTCTGCACGATGGCGCGCAGGCGACGGTTTTCCATCACGATATCGCCATTGCGCCCTCTCGCCAGTGGCCCCGGCACCAGATCGTGCGCCGAGGCCACCAGCCGCGCCTGCGGGCAGCGCAGTGCGGCCGTTGGCGGCGCGGCAGAATCGGCGCCGCTGCGCGGCGAGCGGCTGTTGTCGTTACAGGCGAAAAGCAGCGTAACCGTCGCGATCGCGACGGCAATTGCCTTGATCTTCTGCATTATTATTATGATCCATCAGGCGTATGACTTCGCCCAATGTAGCGGCATCGGCGCCGCCCGGCAAGTGCGGCTTAGAAACCGCTGCCTGGCTGGGCCAGGTAGGCCAGCTCCTCGGCAGTGGATTCGCGACCGAGTATCTCGTTGCGGTGGGGGTAGCGGCCGAACCGCTCAATCACCTGCTGGTGGCGCCGGGCAAAGTCGAGAAAGTCGGCGAATACCGGGCGGTCGCGCTCCTCCGCCGCGGTCAGCAGGGCCTCGAAGCAGGCAATACAGCGACGCTGGTCCTCCGGGTTTTCCGAATGCTCCAGCGGCAGGTAGAAAAACACCCGCTCGATGGGGCGCAGCGCACGGTCCATTCCCTGCGCCAGGCCGTCTTTGCACCAGGCCAAGGCCAGGGAATCGCTGGCGAAGGCTTCCGGCTTGCCGCGATAGATATTGCGGCAGAATTGATCGAGCAGAATGATGCAGGCGAGACGGCCCTGGGGTTCGGCCAGCCAGCCCTCCAGCTCGCCGTTCTGTGCCTGAGCTACCCGGTGCTCGAATTTGGCCCAAATCAGGCGGTCGGTTTCCTCGGACTTCTGCCACCACAGCGACGACTGCTGGCGTGCCACCTCGGCGTCGTCGTCGCTGTCGCCGAACCAGAAGGAGAGGATGTATTGATAGTCGTCCATGGGTATGTCCATCGTCGGTGTTGGCGCCGATTGTATCCCGGAGCGAGGGCCGATTCGTAGGGCAATTCACCAACTTGCGAAGATGGTGTGCGGATCAATCCGCACCGACAAGGCGTTTACGTTGAGGATTGTTCGAAGGGAGATTGCCGCGTCGCTGCGCTCCTCGCAATGACGAGCGGCTATACCGTCGCGGATTGAACGGTGCGCGCGGCGCACCCTATCCCATCATTGCGAGCATCATTGCGAGCCGACATGCGCTATTCAGCATGTCGGCACGGCAATCTCCTGAAGAATCGCAGAGACTCAGAACAAAGCGCCAAAGCTAGCGCAATCGCTCATGGATATTCTGCAGCGCTGGGCTAGCTGACAGAGCCTGTGCTATTCCAGTGGGCGCAGGTCGCTTGTCGTGTTGGGGCGATGCATAGCAGCGGCGGGAACAAGGAGTATGGCGATAAGCGGATGGAGATTGCCGCGTCGCTGCGCTCCTCGCAATGACGAGCGGCTATGCTGTTGCGGATTGAACGGTGCGCGCGGCGCACCCCAGTGCCATTAACTTAGGGTGCTCCCTGCGATTTTTATCTTATCGATTGTGGCGCCGACCTCTGTTGTAGGCCGGAATAAGCGTGTTTTTGCGTTTCCGGCGAACGTCCGCAACGCAAGCTTATGCGGACCTCCGTCGCTAAGTTAATGGCATTGCGGCGCACCCTACCCCGTCATTGCGAGCCGACATGCGCTGTTCAGCATGCCGGCGCGGCAATCCCCTGCAGAATGGCAGAGACTCAGAACAATGCGCCATATCTAGCGCAAACTCTCATTGATATTCTGCAACACCGTACTGCCCGGGCACAGATCCTGCTCGCCCAGTGAGCGCAGCGGTTTGTGGCTGGTGCCCAGCATTTCGTGCAGATCCTGGGAGTCCTCATCCATAAACAACAGACCAGTGAGAATTTTGTCCTGGGCGCGGTAATCCTTGATCAGGCGCAATGCCGAGCGGCGACTGCTGATATCCAGCTTTTCATCGGCCTTGTGCAGGTGCACCACCGAGCCGTCGTGCAGCGTCACTTCCTGCGACAGCCCCGGTTCATAGCTGGTGGTGATCTCGCGCTTCATCGGCACAAAATCCACGGTGCCGGTGGCAGCGAGGTGATCACGCACGTACTCGTAGCCCTTGGTGGAACCGGCATTGTTATTGAAAGTCACGCAGGGCGAGATCACGTCGATAAAGGCAAAACCGTTGTGCGAGATGGCGGCCTGGATCAGCGGCACCAGCTGCTTTTTGTCACCGGAAAAACTGCGGGCCACAAAAGTGGCGCCCAGCTGCAGCGCCACACTCACCAGGTCGATGGGTTCAAAGGGATTGGGTTCGCCCTTCTTGCTCGCCGAGCCGACGTCGGCGGTGGCCGAGTCCTGGCCCTTGGTAAGACCATAGCAGCCGTTGTTCTCCACGATGTAGAGCATATTGAGGTTGCGGCGCACGGCGTGGGTGAACTGGCCCATGCCGATGGAAGCGGTGTCGCCATCGCCGGAAACGCCGATATAAATCAGCTCGCGATTGGCCAGGTTGGCGCCTGTGGCCACCGAGGGCATACGCCCGTGCACGGAGTTGAATCCGTGCGAATTGCCCAGAAAATAGGTGGGTGTCTTGGAGGAACAACCGATGCCCGACAGCTTGGCCACCTGGTGGGGCTCGATGGACATTTCAAAACAGGCCTGCACGATGGCGGCGCTGATGGAGTCGTGGCCGCAGCCGGCGCAAAGTGTAGACAGCGCACCCTCGTAGTCTTTCTTGGTATAGCCGAGGTCGTTGATCGGCAGCTCGGGGTGGCGAAAGTTGGGACGAATATAGGTCATCTCAAATGCTCTCTGCTTTCCGTTTCAATTGCCCGCTTCAGTTACCGGCTTCGCGGCGCAGCGGCGTTACCTTGGCGCCACTGAGGGCGCCGGCAATGCTGTCGCGAATCTTGCGCGCGGTGATGGGCATGCCGTCATAGTTCAGCACCGACAGCAGTTTGCTGGGGGCGATATCGCACTCGTTGATCAGCAGGCTGCGCATTTGCGCGTCGCGGTTTTGCTCCACCACAAACACAGTCTCGTGGCTGGCGATAAACTGCTCCACCTCCTCGCTGAAGGGGAATGCGCGCAGACGCAGGCTGTCTACCGCTACGCCCTCCTCGGCCAGGTAATCGATGGCCTCCAGTGTCGATGCCTCGCTGGTACCGAAGTGGATCACGCCAACGCGGGCGTCACCACTGGCCTTGCGCAGTTCCGGTGCCGGCACCACTGACTTCGCGGTCTCCCACTTTTTCAACAGGCGCTGCATATTGCGCTCGTAGGCCTCGCCCTCCTCGGTGTACACCGCGTACTCGTCGCGCGAGGTGCCGCGGGTGAAGAAGGCCCCCTTGGTCGGGTGGGTGCCGGGGTAGGTGCGGTAGGGAATGCCGTCGCCGTCCACGTCCAGGTAGCGGCCGAACTTGCCTTCCAGTTGGTCCAGCGCCTCGGCGTCCAGCACCTTGCCGCGGCGGTAGCGGCGCTCATCGTCCCAGTCCAGCGGCGGCGACATGTTGTCGTTCATTCCCAGGTCCAGATCGGTGAGCACAATCACCGGGGTCTGCAGCTGCTCGGCCAGATCAAAGGCCTCGGCGGTCATGTCGAAGCAGTCCTTGGGCGACGACGGAAACAGCAGCACGTGCTTGGTGTCGCCGTGGGAGGCGTAGGCGCAGGCCATCAGGTCCGACTGCTGGGTGCGCGTCGGCATGCCGGTGGAGGGGCCGGCGCGCTGCACGTTGACCAGCACCGTGGGAATTTCCGCGAAATAGGCCAGCCCCAGAAATTCACTCATCAGCGACACACCCGGGCCACTGGTGGCAGTGAAGGCGCGCGCGCCGTTCCAGCTGGCGCCGATGACCATGCCGATGGCCGCCAGTTCGTCCTCGGCCTGGACGATGGCGTAGTTCTTGTCGCCGGTGCCGGGGTCGATACGCAGGCGTTTGCAGTACTTCTCGTAACCGTCCACCACCGAGGTCGACGGCGTGATCGGATACCAGGCAGCGACCGTGGCGCCGCCGTAGATGGCGCCCAGCGATGCTGCGGTGTTGCCGTCCATCAGAATCTGGTCACCGCCGCGCTCGCGACGCTCGACGCGAATACCCAGCGGGCAGTCAAACTGTTCCTGGGCGTAGTGGTAACCCAGTTCCAGCGCGTGCACATTGGGCACAATCAGTTTTTCCTTGCCCTTGAACTGGTCGGTGAGTAGGCCGGTGAGCACGTCAAACTCCATATCCAGCAGTGCGGCCAGCGCGCCCACGTAAATCATGTTTTTGAACAGCTGGCGCTGACGCGGATCGCTGTACTCGCGACGGCAGATATCGGTCAGCGGAATGCCCACCATGGCGATATCGTTGCGCACCAGCCGCAGGTCCAGCGGCTTGGTGTTGTCGTAGACAAAGTAGCCCCCCGCCTCCACCTCGCGCACGTCGCGCGCCATGCTCTGGGGATTGGTGCTGACCATGATGTCGACACCGCCGCGGCGGCCGGTATAGCCCTTGTCGCTGACCCGCACCTCGTACCAGGTGGGCAGGCCCTGGATATTGGAAGGGAAAATGTTTTTGGGGCTGACCGACAGGCCCATGCGGAACAGGGCCTTGGCGAACAGGTTGTTGGCACTGGCGGAGCCGGTGCCGTTGACATTGGCAAACTTGATGACAAAGTCGTTAACGGCTTCGATTCGATTCATCACCACACCCTTATCCCGCTTTGGTCACGTTGTAGTAGAACTGCTGCATGTCCCAGGCGGCCGTGGGGCAGCGTTCGGCGCAGAGGCCGCAGTGCAGGCAGACATTCTCGTCCTTGACCAGCACGCGGCCGGTGGGCAGATCCTCCGACACGTACAGGTCCTGAGCCAGATTGCCCGCCGGCGCGCTGAGGTTCTGCCGCAGCTGCGGCTCCTCGTCGTTGGCGGTAAATGTCAGGCAGTCGGTGGGGCAGATATCGACGCAGGCATCGCACTCGATGCAGCGCACTTCGCTGAACACGGTTTGCACGTCGCAATTGAGGCAGCGCTGCGCCTCCTTGTAGCCGACCTCAGTGTCAAAACCCAGTTCAACTTCCAGCTTGCGATCACCCAGCGCGCGGCTGAGTTCGGCGTGGGGCACAGCATAACGATCATCATCAGTGACCGCGCTGTCGTAGCTCCACTCGTGCACCCCCATCTTCTGGCTCACCAGGTTAGTGGTGGGTGCCGGGCGCTCGCTCAGTGACTGGCCCCGACACAGCAGGTCGATGGAGATGGCTGCCTGGTGGCCGTGGGCGACGGCGGTAATAACATTTTCCGGGCCGAAGGCGGCATCACCACCGAAGAACACCCGCTCGTTGGTGGACTGGAAGGTGACCGGGTCCACCACCGGCATGTCCCACTTGCCAAAATCAATGTCGATGTCGCGCTCGATCCAGGGGAAGGCGTTTTCCTGACCGATGGCCATCAGCACCAGATCGCAGGGCATAAACACCGGTTCCTCGCCGGTGGGCACCAGCGTGCGCTTGCCCTGGTCGTCATAGACCGCAGTCACCTTCTCGAAGCGCATACCGGTGAGCTTGCCGTCTTCTACCACGAACTCCAGCGGCACGTGATTGTCGATGATGGGAATGCCCTCGGCCATGGCGTCGGTTTTTTCCCAGGGTGAGGCCTTCATCTCCTCAAAGGGGCTGCGCACCACCACCTTCACGTCTTCACCGCCGAGGCGGCGCGCGGTGCGGCAGCAGTCCATGGCGGTGTTGCCGCCACCGAGCACGATGACACGGCGACCGACACTCTCGATATGGCCGAAGGCAACGCTGGCCAGCCAGTCAATACCGATATGAATGGCGGCATCGGCCTCGGCGCGACCGGGCACGTCGAGGTCGCGCCCGCGCGGCGCGCCGCTGCCGACAAAAATCGCGTCGTAATCCTGATCCAGCAGCGACTTGAGGCTGTCGACATAGTGGTTGAAGTGGGTGACCACGCCCATGTCGAGGATGTAATCCACCTCCTCGTTCAATACCGTTTCCGGCAGGCGGAAGGCCGGAATCTGGCTGCGCATGAAGCCGCCACCGGCGACCTGATCGTCGTAGAGATCAATGCTGTAGCCGAGCGGCATCAGGTCCCGGGCCACGGTGAGTGAGGCGGGGCCGGCGCCGATCAGCGCAATCTTCTTGCCGTTTTTAGCCGCGGGGACCGCAGGCATCAGCGACTTGACCTCGCCCTTGTTGTCGGCGGCTACGCGCTTGAGCCGGCAGATGGCTACCGGCTCCTCGCCCGGCTCGATGCGGCCGCGACGGCAGGCCGGCTCGCAGGGGCGGTCGCAGGTGCGGCCGAGAATGCCTGGGAACACATTGGATTCCCAGTTGACCATATAGGCATCGGTATAACGACCGGCGGCGATCAGGCGGATGTATTCGGGGACGGGGGTGTGGGCCGGACAGGCGTACTGGCAATCCACGACCTTGTGAAAGTATTCAGGGTCTTTTACGTCGGTGGCTTTCAAAGTGACTTCCCGCTGTGTTATCTGCAGTCAAAAAGGCTTTGGTACCGATACACCAGCTAGTCAGGCGACGGCGCGCGCTCACGAGATCTGGTGTAGCCGCTCTGATTACATCACAGCCACCAGTGGAATTCACCAGATAAATGGCGCCATACAGAAAACTTTGGTGCGCCAGTTCACAGGATGGCCTTCAGCCAAGCAGGGCCAATTACCCCCTCTCCTTATCGCCACGTCTGATCACCCTCCCCTGCACAGGCCAGCCGATCGCAGCCCTGAAGCGCCAGCCAAAGCCCGGAGCCGCGCGCTTCACCTCCCCCTAAAAGCCGCGCGAAAACCATGTAGAGGGCATCAGGAAACCCCTGACAGAAAACCCTAAGCAACTGAAATAAAAAGCTAATTTTTTCGTTTTTTCGTATTCGAGAAATCACTCGATCCGCAGCCGCCGCCGTTGATCAATCTAACGATTTCGCTAAGCTGAATATATCAGCTTCCTGTATCCGCTCGCAGCGCTGCACGCGCTTGGAGCACTATGAACATACAAGAGCCGGCAACGACCAAACTGCGTGACCGAGGCAGAATTCACAAGCGTGGGGCGACGATCGTCGAATTCGCCATTATCGCCCCGTTACTCTTCTTATTGCTGTTTTCCATCTTCGAACTGGGCGTACTGTTCTGGGTCAACCTGACCATGCAGCACGCCGTGCGTGAGGGGGCGCGCTACGCCATTACAGGACGCGTAGACCTAGACCCCAATCCCGTTGAGGAAGAGCGCATTCGCAGCCTGGCCATCGAGGAACGGATACGGCGCAGCTCCCTCGGCCTGTACGACTCGGTATCCACCTCGCCCATCGTCGTGACCGACCCGGACGGCAATGTAGTCGGCAGCTTTGGCGGTCCCGGCGAAACGGTGGTGATTCGCCTCAATTGTGCCTGGCGACTGATGACCCCGCTGTTTCGCGCCTATTTTTCTGGTGGCACCTTCCATTTTACGGTGAGTGCGACGATGCGCAATGAAGCATTCTGAGGCAAGCCAGATCACACCCCGCTACCGGCGCACCCACCGTGACATCGGCGTCGCGCTGGTGGAAATGGCGCTGCTACTGCCACTGCTGGTACTGGTGGTTGTCGGGGTTTACGAACTCTCGCGCGGCATTCTTGCCAACAATGTGATTTCCAGCGTCAGCCGCGAAGGCGCCAATCTGTACTCGCGAACCAACACGCCACCAGAAGACATCATGAATGCCTTGGCACAAACCACTAGCCAGCTGGATATGGTGAACAACGGCATCATCTACATGACCCGCATTCAGGAGACCGATGGCAACCCGCAGGTGATCGAACAGTTTCAGTGGGTGGATTCCGCCCTGGCCGGTGGCCCGCCCAACAGCCAGGTTTGGGGTTGCAGTAACTGGAACGGGGGCAATTGCACCATGGTCGGCGACCTGGATGACCCCGGGCGCACCGCAACCCCAGGCATCACACTGGACCCGGGCGAACAAGTAGTTGCCGTGGAGGTGTACTACATCTACCACCCGCTGTTCAGCCTGCTGCTGAAAAACAACCTGCGACTTTATTCAGTGACGCTGCTCTGACGCTAAAGCGAGAGCAACGTGTTGAAGCTGAAAACGCTGCAGAGGAGAACCTCAGGGGGCGTTTTTTGGAGGAGCCATGCAACACGCAAACCGATTGATCAAGCAACGAGGTGCCGCGATTGTCGTGGTTGCGCTGATCGCGGTTCCGCTATTGGGCGCGGTGGGTTTTGCGATTGAATCGGGTCTCGGTTACGGGGTGAAAAGCAAACTCAATGCCGCGGTGGACGCCGCGGCCATCGCCGGCGCGCGGGCCGTGGCTAACGGCGCCAACGACAGCGAGCGTCAAGCCAATGCACAACTTGCCGGGGAGCGCTATTTTGCCGCCAACTTTCCCTCCGGCTTAATGGGCGCGACCCCCAACACACCCACCGTTACCGCGAGCCACCACCCCGACGGGTTCTGGACCATCAATGTATCAGCCGCCGCCACGGTGCCCACCACCTTTATGCGTCTGCTCGGTTACGACCAGCTGACCGTCGGCGCCTCGGCCGAGGTCATTCGCCGGGATCTGGATATGATGCTGGTCATCGATTCCTCGGGTTCCATGGGCAATCCATCCGACGCCTTTGACGATGTCCAGGACGCCGCGGCCACGTTTGTCGACCTGTTTAATGAGGGCACAGGTGGCGATCGCATCGGGCTGGTGTCCTATGCCTCCGGCGCCGATGTCGACGTGCCTATCAACAAAGATGCCGACCGCGGCTTCGACAAAACCCAGATCGTTAATGCCATCAATGCGCTCTCCCCTGGCGGCTACACCACCTCCGAATGGGCCATGCAACAGGCTTACTCTGAGCTACAGGCGATCCCTCCGGCGTTGCGCTCCAGTCTGCGCGTCATCGTATTTTTCAGCGACGGCGCACCGAATACCGTGGCCGCAGAATTTATCCGCCTCGGCAACCCCGTTACCGGCTCGCTCGCCTCCGGTACATCGCCCCCTCCCAACTTCCGCGCCGAACCGTTTTACAATCACCTAGATCAAGAAAATTATCTTGGCCCCTGGGGCAATGACATCCCCGAATTGCCGGACACCGGCCTTGGCAACGTGCCGCTGGCCAGTTACAACGACGCCCGCAGTTTCTCCCCCCTGGCCCTACCGATCGAAAACACCCGCTGCAATGTCAACAAAGCTGCGCGCAACATGGTCGAGAACGTGGCCAACAATGCGCGGGACGAAGGCATCTACGTTTACACATTGGGGTTTAATGGCAGTGCCAGGCTGTCACAGCAGGAGGTTCCCTTCTGTGGCTACGGCCCGGAAGAACTGGGGGCAAACATTCTTGAGCGGCTGGCCAATACCACCGCCGCCGACATCTCAAACGCCGACCAACCCCGGGGATTGACCATTATCTTTGATAATTCGGACGAGGCGGAAGCGGCGTTTAACCAGGTGGCCAGTGCCATCCTGAGGCTTACCCGCTGATCTCCGACCGCCCACAAGCTATGCGTTTTGAAATGCTGACTGCCACTATGACGAATCAGCGAGCAGCCTGGGAATGGTTCATCGCATATTCGGGGAGATCAAGTGCCACGACACGCTGAAGGAAAGACGGGAAAACCCGCCATGTAGGTGCGGCTTTAGCCGCACAACCGGCAGTGCAAATGACAGTGATTTACGAGCGGCGCTGGTTTTAAGGAGACAGGGGCTCCATTGGCCTTTGTTTGTGCGGCTAAAGCCGCACCTACAGGGCTGCGGTAAGCACGAAGAATCTTACCCTTTAAAACAAACCAAAGAACCAGCCGCGCTCCAGTTCTTTTTGGCAGCTCTGCAACTGGGCGGCATAGCGCTGCGAGCGCGCTGACACCTTATGGGCGACCCGCTTCAGCCAGGCCTTGTCGCGGAACGTGCGGCGATTGAAACCGCCGTGACCTTCGTGGTAGGCGAGGTAAAGATGGTAGGGGTCGTCTGGCGCGATGCGGCACTGCTGGCGACTGACGCTGTTGTACCAGCCGATAAAGTCGATGGCATCATCAAAGTCATCGCGGTCGGCCCAGCCATTACCACTCTTGTCGCGATACCAGTCCCAGGTGGCATCCTTGGCCTGGGCGTAGCCGTAGGCGTCGGACAGGCGCCCGGCGGGAATAAAGCCGAGAAAGTATTTGCGCGGCGGCTTGGCGTCATGCTGAAAGCGCGACTCCTGGTGCATGATGGCCATCATCACCGGAATCGGCGACTGCCAGCGCTCGGCCGCCTCTTTGGCGTCGTCGTACCAGTCGTCTTTCTCGCGAAAAATTTCGCAGAGATTGTCGGGCTGACGCGGCGGTGACGCACAGGCGGTCAGCAGCGCCAGCGCCACCAACAGCCCCAGTCGCCAGCACCGCATCAGCCCAGCGCCTCCAGGCGCTGCAGGAAGGCCGCTTCGTCCAGCACTTCCAGCCCCAGCTGCTGGGCCTTAGCCAGCTTGGAACCGGCACCGGGGCCAGCCACCACGCAGTGAGTCTTGGCCGACACACTGCCAGCCACCTTGGCGCCCAATGCCTGCAGCTGGGCCTTGGCCTCGTTGCGGCTCATGCTCTCCAGATTGCCGGTGAGCACCCAGGTCTGCCCGCTCAGCGGCAGGCTGGCCTGTTCGCGGCGCTCGCAGCGCCAGTGCATGCCAAAGGCCAGCAGCTGCTGCTCGACAGCGCGGGCGCGCTCGGTGTTTTCCGCAATATCGAACCAGCCGCGCAGACCCGCAGCAGCCCTGGCCGACAGTTTTTCCACCGCGGCCAGCTGTTCGGCATCAGCCGCAATAATCGCTTCCAGCTCGCCGAACTGCTCGGCGACGCGCGCCGCTGAGGTCGGTCCCACCGAGGGGATATCGAAGCTATTGAGCAGCTGCGCCAGGCTAATGGCACCGGCGTATTCCGCCGCCACCTCGCCTTCGTCGTTGGCGGCCACACCACAGTCGCGCAGCTCGGCCAGTACCTGCTGGTTGTGCTCGTCGGCAAAGAAATGGCTGATTTCATCGGCCACTTCCAGGCCGATATCGGGCAAAAACAGCAGCAGTTCTTGCCGCGCCTGCTGGATGCGCTCCAGGCTGCCCAGGGCGCTGGCCAGGGTCTTGGCAGTTTCCTCGCCCACTTCGGGAATGCCCAGCGCGAAAATCAGTTTGGCCAGCGGCACTTGCCGGCGCGCGTCGATGGCCGCCACCAGATTGCTGGCCGACAGTTGCGCGAAGCCTTCCAGTGGCACCAGCTGTTCAGCCTGCAAACGGTAGAGGTCGGCCGGGCTGCGGATCAATTCCTCAGTCACCAGCTGCTCGACGATCTTGTCGCCGAGGCCGTCGATATCCATGGCCCGGCGCGACCCAAAGTGAATGATGGCCTGGATCAGCTGCGCCCGGCACACCAGCCGGCCGACACAGCGGTAGGCGGCGCCCTCGCTCTCGCTGCGCACACCCTTGCTGCGCTTGACCAGTTTCACCCGCTCCACCTGGGAATCGCACACCGGACAGCGCTCGGGGAAACGCACCGGCCGGGCATTGGCCGGGCGGCGATCGGCCACCACCTGCACCACCTGTGGAATGACGTCACCGGCGCGGCGCAGCACCACGGTGTCGCCAATCATCACACCCAGGCGCTCGATTTCATCGGCGTTGTGCAAGGTAGCATTACTGACGGTGACACCACCGACAAACACCGGCGCCAGCCGCGCCACCGG